>CAZIWQ010000326.1:0-7123 GCA_964542355.1 uncultured Armatimonadia bacterium | reverse complement strand
ACCTGGTGTTCGCGCGCGGTGACGGCCTCGTCTACATCGTCTCGCCGTGAAGGAGGCCGCACGACCGTCTCCGTCGCGTGCGGCGCTGCGGTGCACCGACGGTGACCACGAGAGTGGGAGCCTGTCGCGGAAGTCGGGCACGCGCCATTCGTGCCTTCCGGGACGTCGGCGCGGGTTCCAGCCGCGCCAGGGCTTCGCGTGAGTGGCATCCTGTGGGAGCGGCTTCCCAGCCGCGACTTCCCACGGGAAGCCGAAATGCCGCCGCAGCCGTGTCGATCAGCTCCCGCTGCGCTACGATTGGCCCTGCGTGCGTCGCCACACCCATCGCGGCTGGAAGCCGCTCCCACAAGGGGCGCCCTGGCCCCTGATACCGGCGCGGCGGTGGGTTGGGTGGCAGGGGAGTTCTCGCCACCTCACAGCCGCTGGATGGTGAGGCCGGGGCTGGGGATGAGCCGGACGAGGCGCTCGGCCCCCGCGGCCAGCAGTTGCTGGCCCATCCACTCCGGGTCCTCATGCAGCACGATGATCGTCCCGCCGCGGCCGGCGCCCGAGAGCTTGGCGCCCAACGCGCCATCCGCGAGCGCCGCGTCAATCAGTTGCTGGTTGATCTCCCCGGCGCCGATGAGGTCGCTCACCAGCGCGTGGTTCTCGTTCATCAGCTCGCCCAGTCGCGGCCAGTCGGCGCGGATCAAGGCCTTCTTCCCCAGCCGCCCCAGCTCGCCGATCCGCTCAAAGCCCGCCACCCGCGCCGGATCGCCCTCCTCCCAGCGCTTGCGGGGGGCCGCGTGGTACTGCCCCGAATGCCGCTGCACCCCCGTGTTGGCCAGGATGAAGGGCAGGTGGGGGACGGCGTCGGTGAGCGGCTCGACGCACGCATACGGAGCCTCCGGTCCCTCGGCGTGGCTCTCCTTCCCCCGCAGATCGACGCAGTTGAGCCCTCCGTAGGCAATCATGTACTGGTCCTGGAAGCCACACTGCACGTCCAGCTCGTGGCGCTCAATGCGGCGTGCCAGCTCGGCCAGCTCGTGGCGCTCGATCGGGATCTCGAAATGCGCCAGCAAGCCCGCCAGGATCGCCATGAGCATCGCCGTCGAACCGGCACACCCCGACATCAGTGGGATCGCGCTGTGTGCCCGCACGTGGAACGTCGTCTCGGGATCGATCCGGCCCGGGCCCGTGCCGACATACTCCGACTGTCGCAGGTAGCGCCAGACGGCCTTGCCGACATTGAGGAAGTGCAGCTCGGGATCGTTGGCCAGCTTCTCCTCGGAGTCAACAAGCTGGAAGTGGCCGTAGACGTCGAAGATGAGGCGGGGGCTTGAGGATACCGTAACATCGGCGCACTCACCGATCGTGCAGGCGACGACGGTGCCGCCGTAGATGTCGGAGGGGTTGCCGATGATGCCACCCCGGCCGGGAGCAGTCACGCGGATCATAGGAGCAGGCCACCAGGATACAGGTGTGGTTGCGGCAGTCTGACCTTCTGCCCTCCCTCTGACAGTGCGAGGGGAGGCGGGAGGGGCCGTCGTGTGCGTGTCCATTCTTGCGCCAACCCGGTCGACGAGTCAAGCGGCGGAGGGACTGCCGAGGGTTGGCGCTTCCTTGACTTCCCCGAAGGGCGTCACCTATAATCGGGGAGCGTTTTGAGTTGCGACGGTGCCTGCCGGTAGCGCCCATCAGACCGTACGAGGGGGATGTCTCTCGGTGGTAGACGACGACCTTGACCTCGAGCTGGACCTTGACGCCGAGCCGGAGCCGCGTGCAACCCCCGCCCCCGCACGCAAGCCCCAGAACGCGCCGGCGGCGGGTGCAGAGGCAAAGACAGTGGCGAGCCCCCCGGCCGCCGAGGCCCCGGCAGCGGTGCCTGTCGTCCCGACCCGCAAGCCGGGAGTGTTCGCTCGCGTCACCAAGCCCGTCAACGACCTGTTCGCCCGCCTCCGCCTCCCGCGATGGAACGTGAAGAACTTCCTGATCGGCCTGGTGGTACTGGTTGTTGTAGTGGCGATCGCTGATAACTGGCCGCCGATGCGGGTAAACTTCATCGGCCTGCATGTTGATGTTCCTAAGGCCGTGGTGTTGGTGGTGGACTTCGTGGTGGGGTTCGGGGTGGCCTGGCTGATCCTGCGGCGCCGGGGAAGCGCACCCCCGGCCGCGAACGAGGCAGCGTGAGAGGGGCACGAGGGACCCGATGAGACCGCGGCGCCATGCCCTAACCTGGACCCTCGCTGCCGTTCCCTACCTGCTGCTATCTGCCAGCCAGCAGGCCGGGATCATCACGGTCGTCGACTCCGACGGCTCGGGCGAGCGGTGCGTGTATGCCCGCACGGCGACGGGGCGTGCCCCGGAAGTCGCGCGGCAGTTGGCCGTGGCCCTCCCCGACGCGGACCTGCAGCGCTCCACCGCCGAGGCCGAGGGACAGCGCTCCCTGGCCTGGCGCGATGCCCGCGTCTGTGACCTCAGCCGGGTGGGTGAGGTCGAAGTCGCGAACTTCGACGTCGTGCAGGCTCCCCTCTCGCTCTTCACCCGTCACACCTGGAAGGAGACAGTGAGTTTCGACCGCGGCGAGGCCACGGACGTTGAGGTCAGCGGCCAGAGCCAGGCCGAGCTGCACTACGTGGTCGTCATGCCCGGTCGTGTGACCGCCTCCAGCCCCCCGGGCAAGGTGAGCGGCAACAAGGTTGAGTGGTCGGTGCGGGTGAGTAGCCGGCCGCAGGCCTTCACGGCCGAGTCCCAGTCGCTCCGCTGGCCGTACCTCGTGGTGTGGGCCTACCTGCTCGCGTTTGTGATCTCGAAGGGCGTTGGCTACGCCCCGCGAGTGGCCGGGCGCCTGCGCCGCAAACCGCGGAGAATCTAGCTCACCTGCGCGGCTGTCATCCTGAGCCAGGACCGCGCCGCGGTCCACAGGCGAAGGATCTGCCATCCGCGAGAGCGCTCCTGAGTGAGACGAGATCCTCCGTCGCTGCGGCTTTGGCGAAGCCGCATGCGCTCCTCAGGATGACGCCGCCGTTGAGGCTCACGTCCTGTTGGGTCCGAGCAGTCTCATGCACAGTCCTACCAGGAGGCCGTGAACCGAGGTTGCAACCGAGGTTCACGGCCTCCGCGACCATTCAGGGAGATGCAACGCGATGATCGATCTGCGCAGCGATACCAAGACGCTCCCCAGCCCCCGCATGCGCGAGGCCATGATGACTGCCGAGGTCGGCGACGATGTCACCGGCGATGACCCGACCGTCAACCACCTCGAGGCGCTCTGCGCCGAGCTGTTAGGCAAAGAGGCCGGGCTCTTCGTCACCTCCGGGACGCAGGGGAACCTGGTCTCGATGATGGCGCACACGCTCCCCGGCCAGATGCTGATCTGCCATGAGCAGGCTCACATCGTGGTCTACGAGCAGGGCGGGCTGGCCCGCATCTGCGGCCTCCTGCTCCACGTGTTGCCTGGCAAGCACGGCTTCGTTGACCCCGCCTGCCTCGAGCAGGCCGTCCCCCCCGACGACCTCCACCGCACCCCGCTCGGCCTGGTGGAGCTGGAGAACACGCACAACAACTGCGGCGGGACCGTGCTATCGAGGGCGCAGGTGGATGCCACGGCACAGGTCGCACACCGCCACGGCGTCCCCCTCCACATCGATGGGGCGCGCATCTTCAACGCCGCGACCGCACTGGGGATTCCGGCGCGCGAGCTCGTGGCCGGCGCCGATTCGGTGCAATTCTGCTTCTCCAAGGGGCTGGGAGCCCCGGTGGGGAGCATGGTCGTCGGCCCGGCGGACTTCATCAGCCGCGCCCGCCGCGCCCGCAAAGTGCTCGGCGGGGGGATGCGGCAGGCCGGCGTCGTGGCCGCCGCGGCGCTGGTTGCGCTCGAAGAGGGCATCCCACTGCTGTCCGCCGACCATGCCAATGCGCGCCGCATCGCCGAGACACTGGCCGCGCTCCCCGGCGTTGAGCTCGACCTCGCCAGCGTGCAGACCAACATCATCATCTTCAACGTGTGTCGCGAGGACATCACCGGGCCGGAGCTGTGCGACCGGCTGGCTCAGTATGGCATCGCCGCCGCGGCCCGCACGCTGCAGACGATCCGCTTCGTCACCCACCGCGATGTGAGCGCCGATGACACGGCACTGATCTGCCGGGCGCTGCGCGAGGTGCTGGCGTAGCCTACTGGCGTAGCGCCGAAGTCGTGTGCCATCCGGGTGTGGCCGGCCCGACGCGCGCCATCGCATCAGTGGCAGCACCGTGCGTCTGGTACGTGCTGGCGTAGCGCCGAAGTCGTGTGCCATCCGGGCGTGGCCGGCCCGACGCGCGCCATCGCATCAGTGGCAGCACCGTGCGTCTGGTACGTGCTGGCGTAGCGCCGAAGTCGTGTGCCATCCGGGCGTGGCCGGCCCGACGCGCCTGAGGCACGGGCTCATCTGCATCGGGGGAGATCCCACGTGACGACCTGCCGCCGTCAGGACGCAGCGTTCGAGAAGCTGTTCCCCGCCGACGTGCTCTCCAAGCGCGAGCGCGTGGAGCGCACCCTCAACCTGCAGCCGGTCGATCGTGTCGCCCTGCACGACCAGGTGAGCTTCAACCCGCAGCTCATCGCGCGGTATGCGGGACGGCCGATCACGGGGTTTGAGTACACGACGCCGGACATCTGCGCCGTCATCCGCGCGACGCTGGATGCCTGCTTCCCGCCGTCCCCGCCGCGCGGCACGGCGCGCGTCACCAACGCGGATGGCTGGGTCACCCAGTACGACAACTGGACCGCGTGGACGGTCAGCCGTCCGTTCAGTGACGTTGCCGGTGCCCGCGAGTACCTGCTCCGGCGGACCGAGGCCCTGCGGGCCACAAGCTTCGATGCCGAGCACGCCCGGCGCGGGTTCCATGACGGCATGGTCGCCTTGCAAAAGCTGGTGGGGGAGACGGTCATCATCGACACCAGCAGCGCGGTCGGGTTGTGCCCGTGCTGGAGTGCGCTGGGTCTGACGTTGTTCTCGTACCTGTATGCGGAGGCGCCCGCGGTGGTGTCCGACTTCATCGAGGCATACGTGGCGCGCGAGATTGCCCGCGCCGAGGCGATTGGCGACCCGGCGCTGTCGCCGGTAATCCTGATCGCCGACGACTTCGCGACCAAACAGGGCCCGATCTTCAGCCCCGAGTTCCTGCGGCGCGAGCACTTCCCGCGCCTGGCCCGACTCACCGCGGCGTGGCACCGTCGCGGGCTCAAGGTCATCTACCACAGCGACGGGAACTGGCGCAGCGTCATCCCCGACCTCGTCGCCTGCGGCCTGGACGGCTTCTACTGCCTCGAGCCCGCCGTCGGGATGGACATCGTGGAGTTCAAGCAAACCTGGCCCTCCCACGTGTGGGCGGGCGGGGTCGATGGGGTGGACCTGATGGAGCGGGGGACGCCGGAGGCGGTGCGGGCGGAGGTGGGGCGCCACATCCGCGAGACCCGGGCGCTCGAGACCGGCGGCATGTTCGTCGGCACTTCCAGCGAAGTGAACCCGCCCGTGCAGGCCGACAACTACCAGGCGATGGTTGCCGCGGTCGGCGAGATCCGCAACAGCGCCTTCGAGCGACCATGCTAACCAGCACCTTCTTGCATATCCCCAAGGTCGGGTACGTCACCGAGCGCCGGCTGTGGCAGGCGGGGGCACAGTCGTGGAGCCATGCCCTGGCACTCCCCGCTCCCCCGGGAGGCTTCACCTCCGCGCGCTGGGAGCTGGTGTGCCAGGTGCTGGAGAGTTCGGTCACCAGCCTGGCCGCGGGCGACCATCGCTACTTCGCCGAGTTCCTGAAGCCCCGCGATCACTGGCGGGCGTTCCCCGAGTTCCGCCGCCGCGTGGGCTACCTCGACATCGAGACCGACGGGCTGGGGAGCTATAGCCAGGTGACCGTGGTCGGGCTCTACGACGGGGTGCGCACGCGCACGTATGTGGCCGGGGATAACCTCGACCAGTTCCCCGAGGATGTCGCCGCCTGCGCCCTGCTGGTCACGTTCAATGGCGCGACCTTCGACCTCCCGTTCCTGCGGCGGCTGTTCGGCCCCATCTTCGACCAACTGCACATCGACGTGCGCTACGCGCTGGGGGCCCTGGGCTACCACGGCGGGCTGAAGTCGATCGAGCGTCAGCTCGGGCTGCGCCGGGCGGACGATATCGCCGATCTGAGCGGCGAGGATGCCGTGCGCCTGTGGCGCGAGTACCGGGCGGGGAGTGCGGAGGCGCTCGAGGTCCTGGTGGCGTATAACCGCGCCGATGTAGAGAACCTCGAGCTCCTGACCGAGATTGCCTACCAGACGCTGTGGCAGCGTGCTGCGAAGTAGAAAGAAGTGCCGTCATGAAGCTCCGTGATCGACTGTGGTCCCCTCCGCGGCGCCTGATCGGCGCCGCGTTTCTCATGGACCTGTATGTGGGCATGATCTCGCTGGGCGTGCAGTACCTGGGCGTCTACCAGTTGCACGCTCCGCCGCTGGTGCTAGGGCTCTTCGGGACGTGCAGCACGGTGTCGTACACGCTTGGGTGTCTGATCTCGGGCACGCTGTCCGACCGGTTCGGGCGGCGCTGCTGCGCGCTGGCGGGATGCCTGGGTGCGGCGCTGGCCTGGGCGCTGCTGCCGAGCGCGCCGCACTGGCGCTGGGTGCTCGTGATTGTCCCGCTGTCGGGGGCCGCGCTCTCCCTGTTTTGGCCCTCCCTGCAGGCGTGGCTGGCCGAGCTGTCGACCGGCGGGCGGCGCGAGCTATCGCGCAACCTGGGCCTGTTCAACATCATGTGGTGCGTCGGTGTGATGATCGGTCCGGTGATCACCGGGTACCTGTGGGGCGCCGACTTCCGACTGACGTTCTACGTCCCGGCCGCGCTGCTGTCGCTGATCCTCGCCATCGTGGTGCTCACGCCGGTGGGCGCCGGTGGCCCCGCGGACAATGGCGATGCTGAGCTCGCCGACCACGAGGATGGCGACCTGTTCCTCAAGCTGGCATGGATCGGCAACTTCGCCAGTTGGTTTGCCGGGGGGATCATTGGCACGATGTTCCCCAAGCTGGGTGATACGCTGCACTTCAGCCCGCAGGCTGTTGGGTGGCTGCTGTTCGCCTTCCGTGCGGGGCAGACCCTGATGTTCATCTACACACGCTACGAGCACC
>CAZIWQ010000325.1:857-7164 GCA_964542355.1 uncultured Armatimonadia bacterium | reverse complement strand
TTCGACCGTCAGCTTTTCGTGGAACTGGGTTTCCTGAAGCTGGATGCCGAGGCGAAGGCTGCCGTGGCAGCCGGCCAACCGCAGCAGGCGGAGGCCGTGCTCCGGCAGGCGATCGCGGCCGACCCCTCGCTTGCGTCGCCACGCCTGCGGTTCGCACGGCTGCTCCTGGACGCGAAGCGCGACACGGAGGCGGAGGCGGTGTTGCGGGACCTGATGGCTGCCAGCCCGGATACGCTGGAGGCCTACCTGCTACTGGGGCGCCTGCTGGAGGATGCCGGGCGATGGCTCGATGCCGAGGCCGTGTACCTGCGTTCGTTGGAGGCCAATCGCAACCAGCCGGAGATGATCAAGGCCCTGGAGCGAGTGCGAGCGAAGCGGGCCGGCGGGTAGCGGATCGCGCCGCGCGCCGGCGTCTCTGGCACCGCAGACTGCCGCTTCCCGTCCGGCGGAGGGATCACAGGCCACGAGGCGGAACGATTGCTGCGGCACGAACCCGTACCCTCGCACTGCCCTCAAGCGCGCCTGTGGGATATCCCCGGGGGTACAACGGAAAGGGTGGCTGACGGTGCACATGACGACCTCCGCGGGTCACGCTTGCACGGGCGTGCGACTGCTCACCATGCTCCTTGCACTCTCCTGGGGAATGCACGCCGGCGGGGCGGAGCTTGGCGAGCCAACGCCCTGGTCGCAGGCCCCGTGGCTGTACCGCGGCTCGGACGCGGTGAAGCCGGGGGACACCGTTCTCATCCACGGGGAGGGCCTGGTGGGGGATGGCTTGAGTTGCGTGGCGGCCCCGGGGGTCCACACCGACCGCCCCGCTACGGCGGAGGCGTTGAGACTCAGCTATGCCGACCACTACGGGCAGTTCGCGATGGTGGAGCTGCCTCCCACTCTGCCGGCGGGGCTGTTCACTGTATGGGCGCGCACCGCAACCGGGTGGAGCCCGCGACCGCTCGTGCTGAACCTGCCGCGTCCGCAGTGGCTGTCGGAGGCGGTGGCCTGGCCGGGGCAGGAGCTGCGGGTCGTCGGCTACAACCTCGACGGCGCCGAGTTCGGCGCCCCCACGCGCACCCGCGTCCGCCTCGTGCCCACGGCCGGTGCCGCGACCGCTGCCCGCGTGCTCGGGGTGACCGCCTACGCCGTCCGCTTCGCGGTTCCCGAGCAGTCACCCGGAGCCTACCGTGTCGAGATCAGCAATGATGACGGGCACAACTGGCGGACGGTGGAAGGCGAAGCGTTGCAGCTTGTGGGCCCGGGGGCGGACCCCCTCGGGCTCGGCGTGGCATGGGCCGGGGACATCCACTGGGAGCGACGCGTCACGGTGCGCCGGGGCCCCGATCGGCCTGCCGACGACACCGCGCCCATCCAGGCGGCAATCGACGAGGTCAAGGCGGCCGGGGGTGGCGTTGCCTTCGTTCCCGCCGGCGAGTACCGCGTCGCCTCGCTGCGGCTCCCCGCCCGGGTGGTGCTCATGGGCGCCGGGCCTGACCACACGACTCTGACGTATGTCGGCGCCGGCGGCGCGCCGGTGTCCTCGTCCGCCGACGGCACCGTCGAGGGCTGCCACGGCGTGGTGGGGATGCGGCTGCAGGTCGCCCCGGGCAAGCAGCCGCCGGACTGTTTCATCATCCTCGGTCAGCCGTGGGGGCCCGCGGCCGGTGACGTCTCCCTGCGCACTGCCTCCCGCCTCCTGTGCCACGATGTCGTGGTGGACTATGACCTGCAGGCCCCCACCGCACAGGGGCACCGCGGTCTCGGCTTGATCGCCATCGGGCGCGAGCGCTGCCTGATCGACCACAGTGTCTTCCGCGGCTACTACGCGCCGCCCCATCGCGTACTCCTCAACCGATACGTGTGGTGCCATGACAACGTGATGGAGTTCTCCAACGGCGTGTTCGTGACGACGGCCTCCTGCTCGATCGTGGAGAAGAACCACCTCGTCGGCCATCGTGAGAACGTGCCCGACGAGCAGCGCAACCCCGCCGACATCCACGGCATCTTCGCCCGTGATCGCCTGTATGCCGCGGACAACGTGATCGAGGGGATGGGCGTGCACGAGGGCGAGCCGCTGTGTGTCGAGAACCCCGGGGCCTGCCACACCTACGGGAAGGTACTCGCGGCCGACGGCCTGACCTTGACTCTCGAGAGCGTGACGAAGTTCGACTGGTCGGGCTTCAGCGTGGACAAGGCCATCTCTGGTGCATGGCACGTGGTGATCGTCGGCGGACGCGGGCTGGGGCAGTACCGGCGCATTGTCCGGGCAGCGGGCGCGAGTGTCACCGTCGACCGGCCCTGGGACGTGCTCCCCGATGCCTCGAGCCTGTTCTCGATCATCATCCCTAACGACCACGTCATCATGGTGCGCAACACGGCCCGCGACTGCACCAAGGGGTTCTGGTTCTACGGCAATGTCATCGACGCGGTCGCTGCCGACAACGTTAGCGACAACGCGGAGGGGGTGTTCGCCAACTCCTACCACACCCCCACAGGCGTCTACTCGATGATCTACTTCATCCGCATGGTCCGCAACCAGGTGCGGGGCGTCTCTCCCCGCACCCACCATGCCGGCGTTGGCTTCTCCACCAGCCGCACGAGCCTGTTCACCTACTACGGGATCCATGCGCTCGGGATGGAGATGCGGGGCAACGACATCACCGGTGTGCCCACGGCCAAGCCGTTCGCCGGGAGCGAATGCCCGCTCCTCAGCGGGCTGTTCGGGGTGTTCTACTCCGGCTTCGAGGGCAGCCGGGGCTGCGACCGAGTGGGCACGGTGATGGAGGGGAACCGCCTGCGCGACCTGGCTGTGGGGATCACCATCGGCCGCGACAACTGCGGCACGGTGCTGCGCGGCAACACGATGGAGAATGTCGCGACGCCCCTGGAGGACCGTGGATCGCGCGGGCTGGTGAAGTGACGACGACGAGGATGGCATGTCCCGCCGTCGTCGCCCGTCCTGTTTGCTCTATCCATCCTGTGAGCTAGCCGTTCCCGCCGTCGGTCGTGAGCATGTCGTAGAGCCGGCGCAGCTCGGCAATCGGCGCCGGATGGTCATCCACCCGCAGGTCGATGAGCCGGTCAGTGAACGCCGGGGTGCCGATGCCCTCACGGACGACGATGAGCGCGGCCGACTGCTGCCCGCGCGCGTCACCGCCGGCGGCCTGACCGGCCTCGAGCGCGGCGACGAGGCGCTCACCCAGTGGCTTGCCGGCCGTGACGGTGAAGCTTGCCGCCATGTCGGCGACGACCTGCTCGCCCACCAGGATGTTGCCCTGGGCGGACAAGTCCTCCCCGGCGGCCGCCCCGGCCCACGGGTTACACTCGGCGCCCGTGTGGTTCGCGGTCCGGCCATGGCGATCGATGATCCCCACCTGCCGGTTGGCGGGGCGCTCATCGTCCGCGAGCAAGTCCCGCAGCACCTCGTCCGGCGCCATCCCCTCGCGCAGGAGCTGCAAGCCGAGCGGTCCGAACTCCTTGTTGGCCCACGACTGGGTCGCGATGGCCCCCACTCCCGCTTCCGCCCACGGGACGATACTGCCGACGGCGAAGTACTTCGACTGGACGGCGACACCAATGTCGCCGGTTGCCGGGTCACGGGCGACGATCGAGAACGTACCTGCCGGGGCGGGATCCACTGTTGGCGGACCTCCTGGGTGATGCGCCATTGCGGGGTGTGAATGGTGCCCGCTCCCACAGACCGCGGCGCAAGGTGCTTGCGCGGTGATTCCGCACCGGGGTGCCGCAGGCCTCCCCGCCGCTGCTAGCACGACCGTACATGCTGCCAGGGACCGTGGCAGGCGACTGGAGGGGCCGGAAGGTCTTTCTGAGGCCGCGACGCTACGCTCAGAGGCTCGCAGAGGCCACTCACAGCCATCTTGGCGCTAGAGACCCGGCCGGAAGTGGCCATTTCGGCCGGGTCTCCAGAGCAGAGGAGGCCGGCGCGCGGCGGGGGAATAGCGTTCTCAGGTCCACACTCGAGGAGGTCCCGGCCATGTACTGGAGCGTCTTCATTGGTCTGTGCGCCGTCTTGTGCCCGCTGTGCGCGATGTCGGCGGAGCGCTCCGCTACCGAGCGGGAGCGTGACGCCGTCGCGGCCGCCGCCGATCTCGGCGAGTCGGCGCCGGACTGGCTCATGGACTCCGAGTCATACGCCATCGGCTATGATGCGGGCGGCTGGGAGGCCCTGGCAGCCTCCAAGGTCGCCTTCATCACCCACTGCCCGGTGAACCGCGAGTACTTCGAGCGCGTGCACGGCCTGGGCATCCGCGCATTCCCGTATGTCACGTTCTATCAGGGCAACGCCGACCGCACATACGAGGATCTCAACCTCAAGGACCACCCCGACTTCATTGAGGTGGACGCCGAGGGGAACCTCAGACGCACCGGGTTCTGGGAATCCGAGGACGCCAAGAACATGTACACCACCTGCCCCAACGTCCAGGGCTATCAGGACGCGATGGTAGCATGGGTGACCCGCATCATGGAGCTGGGGGCCGACGGGGTGTTCGTCGACAACCTGGGGCATCGCGCCGCGTGCTCGGGGCCCAAGTTCGGCAAACACCAGCACCTCTACGATGACCAGAACCATGCGTTCGCGATGTTGCTCAAGCGGGTGCGGGAGGTAGTGAAGCGCTACAAGCCGGATGGGGCTGTGCTGGGCAACTCCGCCTCGCCACTCGGCCTGCCGCGTGAGTTCTGGAAGTACCTGGATGCGGAGATGCTCGAGTCGTACATCTGCACCTGGGTGTCCAAGGACCGCTGGTTCGATTGGCGGACCCACTGGCACAAGCAGGGCACGGAGCTGCAGCCGTTCGTCAGAGCCGGCAAGCAGATCCAGGCCCTCAGCTACCTGGGACACACCCCCTATGGTGTGCGGGAGGATGCCCTGCTGTGCTATGCCACCGCCCGGCTTGCCGGGTTCGTGTGGAATGGGGGCATGCCTTTGTCCAATCCCGACACCGCGATCCTCTACCAGATCCGCCTGGGCCGGCCGCTGGGGGACGAGCAGGAAGAGAACGGTGTATGCTACCGCCTGTTTCAGCGGGGCCTCGTCGCCGTGAACCCGGACAAGGAGCACGGGGCCCAGATCACCATCAAGCCGCCGGCGCCCACCACACGCCTGGTCGACCTGGCCGGCGCCGGGACCTCCGCCAACTGGGTTCCCGGCCTCAAGAGCAACGACTCTGTAGATCCGGCCACCGTCCACGACGGGAGCCGCGCGGTCAAGATCGTCAACGTGCGCCCGGACGAGAGCATCCTCTCGCAGAGCGTGGAGCTGAACCAGAAGACGCCGACCCCGATCCTCGCCGGCGGGTGGAGCAAGGCCCTCGACGCCTCCGGCGCGCCGGATGGCAACTACTCCGTCTACCTGGACATCAGCTTCGGTGATGGTACCTACCTCTTCGGGCAGATCGCGCCCTTCACCAGCGGGACGCATGACTGGGAGTACAAGTCAGTCGTGGTGACGCCGGAGAAGCCGATCAAGAGCCTGAGCTTCAACGTCATCTTCCGCTTCCGCACCGGCACCGCCTGGTTCGACGACATGTCGCTCAAGGAGGGTCCGGACCCGCAGACGGGGGTGGAGCGGCTCAAGAACGGCGGGTTCGAGGAGGCCGGCCGCGCCTCGCGGCTCATCGATGTCGCCGCCACCGGTGGCAAGCTGAACCTCCCCCCCTACTGCGGCCGCGTCTACCTGTACGCCTCCGACACCAGGGACGAGCTGTCCGTTCCCGGCCCGCGCCTGACGGTGGCAACTGACCCGGGCCTCGGGGAGGTGCGCTTCCGCGTCGATGGCTTTGACTACTGGACGCATAGTGGGATGTGGACGACTGAGTACGTCCTGGGGGCCCAGTTCGGCAAGTTCGACATCGTGTTCGACAAGCCCGGCAAGCACACGATTGAGGTCGTGGACGTTGTGCCCGCGGACATGAAGACCCCGAAGGGCTACGGGAGCGGGGAGCGCCTCGGCCAGTTCATGGATCCCTCGCAGCCGACGAAGCCCAGCGGCGGCAAGAAGTTCGGCTTCCGTGAATGGACCGGCCCGGTTGCCGCGAAGACACCGCGCATCGAGGTCGACATCCAGCAGGACGTGACCCTGACGGCCCATTTTGACGTCCGATAGGATCCCCAGGCCCCGTCAAGGCCGTCGTTGTTGGCCACCTGCCTGCGTTGGCGTGCGCCGTACCAGCCTCACCCCCCGACCCCCTCTCCGTTCCGGAGGAGGGGGTGTCTGGGGGTAGGTGCCGTGTGTCGTTCACGAGTGGCCTACGGATACAGTGACACGATGAGGATTGCCGCTTTCCGGCGCCAC
>CAZIWQ010000325.1:0-847 GCA_964542355.1 uncultured Armatimonadia bacterium | reverse complement strand
CTCTCCGAAACGGAGAGGGGCCGGGGGTGAGGCGGACATGCCGTATCGCCCGACAGGCGCGGGACCCGTAACATGACCCCATCTCTCTTGATTGCGCTGCTGCTCGCCATCGCACCCATCACTTGCTCCGCGGAGGGGCTGCATGTGGTGTTCTCACGGCTCGACCTCAGCCGACCGGGGCTGGAACGCGTGCAGGCTGCGGTGGCGAAGGGTGACAGCATCGCCGCCGCGACGGAGCTGAAAGCCTACTACCGGGTGCGCATCGAGCCCCACTTCATCGCCGACCGCCAGTCGCGTCCGGCGCCCGGCGCCATGACGCCGGTGCCGTCGGCGGAGAGCGTGCTCCGGCGCGAGTACCGCTTCGTCGGCAAGCCCGCGACGCTCACTCACGACATCGACTGGAACGCGAACCCCCTCAACGACCCGGAGTGGCCCATCGAGCTGAACCGGCACTTCACATGGGTCGAGCTCAGTCGCGCCTACTGGCGGACGTATGATGAGCGCTATGCTGCCGACCTCGCCTTCCAGATCGCTGACTGGGTGCACAAGAACCCGCGCCCGCCGTCACCGCGCGAGGCGCGGTTCACCTGGCGCACGCTCGAGTGCGGGATCCGGCTCGGGGGCTCGTGGCCGGAGACGCTCTTCCGCGCCATCGACTCCGAGCACTTCACTCCCGCGCTCGTATGCGACATGCTGAACTCGATCTGGGAGCAGGCGGACGCGCTCAGCCACTGGCACGGTGGCGGCAACTGGCTGGTCACCGAGCAGAGCGGTCTGCTGACGACCGGGATCGTGTTCCCCGAGTTCATCGACGCCGCCGGCTGGCGCCAGGCGGCCTGGGAGACGC
>CAZIWQ010000324.1:0-7165 GCA_964542355.1 uncultured Armatimonadia bacterium | reverse complement strand
TAACTCAGCCGTGTGGGCGACGGAGAGTTTCCTCTCGATCCCGGCGCACACCGCCGGGCCGGTGGCGATCGACACCGGCAAGGCGGGGCCGGTCACGGACGCCCTGGATGGCAAGGCGGTGGGCAACGGCCCGCAGCTCCGCCTCGACTTCGCCAAGGGCGAGACGAAGGTGCTGAAATACTAGGAGTGCCTCCATGTCCACACACCTGCCGATCCACAACTACCCCATCGTCCCTGAAGAGTCACCGCGCCACCAGGGGAGTGAGTCCCCGCCGGTGACGCGCCAGGACCTCGGGGCCGACTTCCGCAATGCCATGCAGTTCTTGTTCCGCGACTGGCGCATGAGCCCGATCTATCGCCAGATCTTCGGCGACCTGAAGCTCGCCAGCGCCATCTGGCCGCAGTGGTATGGCAACATCGAGACCCGGGAGGCGCGCTTTGATGTCGCGCTGCGCGGGCAGGAGGTGCCGGGCTGGGAGGAGGGTGCCGCGCGGCTGGCCTCGTTTGGTCTCTACATCTGCGGCTTCAACTCGCTGGCGATGAACGAGATCTCCCGCGAACACTTTGAGAAGGCCCGCGCGATCTTCGGTGCGCGCTGGTTGGGGTTCAATGAGGGGGAATGGGACGGGGCGTACATCTCGCAGGTGTCGCAGGGCAGCCTGCCGGCTACCAGCTCGCGCGAGGAGGGCTGTCGGCAGTACCTCGAATGGCTCAGGGAGACGTACCGGCGCCACCACAACCACATGGTCACTGTCAGCTCGCTGGGGTTCGGGAACCACTACTCGGCGGAGTTGGGGACGCGCATGGTCGGGCTCGAGCTGGCCCAGGCGCTGCCGTCGAACGTGGTGCTGATGGCGTTCTGTCGGGGGGCGGGGAAGCAGTATGACCTGCTGATGGCGACGTACCCCTCGGTCTTCGCTCGCCGTGGCACCTACAGCCTGAAGTGCTATCCGCAGGCGGGGCAGCCGCAGTCGCAGCTTCTCCCCGAGGGCTATCTGGCCGGCCCGGACCACGGCTCCACAATCGGCCTGCTCAAGCGGCTGTGGTGGTTCTCGTACATGAACGGGGCCTCGATCGTCGGGATCGAGGCCGGCTACTTCCCGTGCGATGCCACGGGCGAGTTCTCGTGCCAATCGTGCGCGGAGCTGGAGGACCCCCTCAGCCTCGCCCAGGCGATGGCGGCCTTCACGCCCATCGGCTGGCTCATCTATGAGTCCAAGCGGGCCGCCGAGCTGCATCCGCTGCGCGGTGTCCCGTACATCCCGGTCGCGGTCATGCTCCCCTTCGACCACGGCTGGTACCCGCAGCCCACCATCTACTCAGCGCACGAGAACTGCGTGTGGGGCAGTCTGCCGTATGAGCCGGGGGATTGGGAGATCGACGCGTTCTTCGAGTGGGTCTACCCGGGCTACAAGCTGGCCCACCAGCACCCCTTCCGCGACGAACGCGGGGTCATGACCAACACTCCCTTCGGCGACTCGTTCGATGTCATCCTCAGCAACGCCGACGAGGCGTGCCTGCGCAAGTACCAGGCGGTCGTGCTGCTCGGGGCGCCGGAGGTCGACCGGGAGGCGGGCCTCGTCGAACGCCTCGCGGCATACGAGCGGGCGGGTGGCGTGGTGCTCAGTGGGCACGGCACGCCGGCCGAGATGCGGCGGGGCCTGGCGCCGACGCTGGAGGCGCTCGTCCCGATCGCGATCGACGGGCGCCCCATCTACTGGCTGGTCAACGTGACCGACCGACCGGATGAGTTGCTGATCACGCTGTGCAACAACTCCGCCGCGATGCCGTGGGAGGGGCGCGTGTGGGTGAAGGGCGAGCAGCTTCTGGAGGTCGAGGAGTGGCTGGCCTTCGGGGAGGCGGACGTGCTCGACGGCGCACTCCGCTGCGGCGTGCCGGCCAACGACGTGCGGGTCTACCGCGTGCGGACGCGCCGCCCGTTTCTGAACCTACGCTATCGCGACATCCCCTGGGAGCAGTTGGGGTATGGGGTGACGGACGTCTAGCCCCTCGCCCGGGCGACGGCGTTCTGCGCGACCTCGGAGCAGCGCGTCCACTCCACCCGGTCCCCCAGCACGTCCCGCACGCGCCGGGCCACCTCCGCCAGGGCCCGCAGGCCGGTGCGCGCACCATTGGCGAACAGCGATTGCCAGTGCGTGCACATGACGATCTCGCCCCCGCCATCCACCAGCTCGCGCATCCGGCCCGCGCGGCCGTCGGCGGTGAGATAGCAGTCGGCGACGCCGGAGATGTACTCCGCATCGGTGCGGGGTGTGTCCATC
Organism: uncultured Armatimonadia bacterium; assembly: GCA_964542355.1. Classification (GTDB taxonomy): domain Bacteria; phylum Armatimonadota; class Zipacnadia; order Zipacnadales; family JABUFB01; genus CAZIWQ01. The sequence continues at coordinate 4,883 of CAZIWQ010000324.1, read as the reverse complement.
GTCTGCCAGAAGCGATCGCTGCACGTCGCGATGATGTGGACGCACGAGCGCACAGCCCCCTCGCCCGGCTCGAGGATCTTCACTTCGGCCCGGGCATCCGGAGCATCGCTGGACCTGAGGAAGAACCACGTCTGCGACCGCCCGTAGACCTGCTCCTGGGCCTCAAGCACCGCGCGGGCATAGTCGTCCTCGACATCGCAGCCGAAGTGCCACGGCGATGTCACCCCATTCGCGTCGAACCCGGCCTGCTTGAGCTCGTCGAGCGCAAACGCGATGTATTCGCGCAGGTGCGGCTCATCCTGGTGCTGCGACCAGTCGTGCTCGTTCTCACTGAGTGGCTGCAGGGTCGTCAGGTCGACGGCCCAGTCGTGGGTGATCATCTCCGGCGTGATGTCGAAGTGCGCGGCGACACGCCCGCGCACCAGGTCCAGCCACTCGTGCATCTCAGCGAGCGGAACGCCCTCAAGCGAGGAGTTGATCGATCCCGCACAGGCGGGACGTGGCACCACCGAGAACTTGCCGTGCAGGCCGAACTCCTCGACCACGGCGATGAACTCGCGCAGGAAGTCGTTGGGGATGAAGCGCAGGAGCGGGCGGCCGTCCTTGGTCAGTGCCGCCGGGTCGCGCCGGGCGGCATGCCAGTAGTACATGTGTATGCCCGGGCAGGGATCATCAACGATCAGCGAGATTGGGGCTCTGCTCATCGCAGCATTCCGCCTTTGCTTGTCGTAGGGTTCCTCCAGCCTCGCGAATGAGTTGCAGCGAGGACCGGGGCCGAACCGAGTGTCGGTGCGGTGCCCACCGAATGGGAGCACAGGTGCCCGGACGCCCCCTGGTGGCGCGCGCCGTCTGCGCGCCGCCAGGGGGCGCAATACGGGGTCTGGGGCCTGTGGCCCCAGCGGGGTTTGGGGCAGAGCCCCAAGCCGTTGACGAGTAGAGCGGTTTGGGTCACTGGTTGATCGGCGCCGGGCCGGCGGTGCGAAAGACGGAGGTCCCTGCCGGCAGTGAGATCGTCTCGTCCAGCCGGAACCCCTCGACGTTCGGGTTCGCGCTCACATGCACTGTCATCGCCTTGTCGGTCGGGTTGTGGATCTCGACCTCCCATGTCTTCCAGTCCTTCGACCGCGCCAGGCTGATGACGACCTCGGCGCTGTCGGCGACGATCGGGTGGCCGATGAAGACGCGTTTCCCCTCGTCTTCCGCCCGCAGCACGGCATACCCGCTGCCCTCCTCGACGGGGATGAGGCGGGTCTTGCCGGTGCCGTCCTGCACCTGGAACACGGCACTCCACGCGTCGTTGAGGCCGCTGATCCGCGCCCCAAGGTTCCCCGGAAGGTCGACAAGCCCTGCCAATGTCCCGCGGAAGCAACGCTCGACGCTCGCCTGCAGGCTCAGGAGGTAGCGCTGATCCCCGACCGTCCCCCGCTCGGCCTGCACCTGGTAGGTCGGCGCGCCGGCGAGGCCGTAGCTCGTCAGAACCTGCGCGGCCAGCTTGTCGGGTTCGGCGACGAGACGGTTGATGCCAACCAGCAAGAGCTTCGCCTCGTGCACTGTGCCGGCCTTGACCACTCTCGCCGGCGTCTTGACCCCCACCTGGTAGTTCACGCCATCGCCCCACAGCATGAGGTCGTCACTGAGGCTGTAGACGGCGAGCGACCCGAAGATACCGCGTAGGAAGCACAGGTACGTGCCGCGCGGGAAGGGGACCTGTTTCATCGGCACACCCGTGAGCGGCGCGCGGTCGATGACCCCGGCGGCGCCCACGATCAGGCGCTCGGACTTGTCGGTCTTCCCGGACCAGCCACCGAGAGTGCCCAGGCAGAACGTGAACGGGCTGTCGGCCTTCACCGGGATGTCCTGGCGCGGCGTGAACGTCTGCTCCCACAGGTAGGCTGCGATGCCGTCGACCTTGGGCAGATAGAACGAGCAGCGCGCGGTCGTCTGCAGGTACTGTGACGGCTTCACCGGATACAGCGTGTGCCAGACGTGAATGACGGGCTTGGCCTCGTAGGGGAACACGCCGTCGAGGATGCGGTCGCCGACGAGGGCCTCTGAGGAGGAGACGACGCGGCGCGGCTGGACGTGAGCGGCCCCCTCGCGGTCGGCCACCAGCCGGCGCTCCCAGCCGACGCTATCGGGGAACTTGCCGTCGAACACCAGGTAGGGGTTCAGGGTCGCCTGCGGATGGTTCTCGGGCGAGCCGTCGTAGCTCATCGCACCGGAGCCGAGCTTGCTGTCGAACACGAAGCAGCCGACCGGCCGCACGCGCCCATTCCAGGGACCCTTATCGGGGATGGTGGTATCGCCCCCGTAGCCGACATAGTAGGGGCTACCATCGGGGCGAAGCTGGGCGCTGTACAGGAGCTGGTTGTTGCGGTCCGCGCACTGCTGATCGCGCAGCAGCCACGAGTCGCACTGCACATCGCGGCTGATCGCCTCGTGGCCCTGCATGTCCACGGCCCGCACCCACAGGTACTTCTGGCGCTCCTTGGCCATCGCGGCATGGTGGGCAAACTCGGTCTTGCCGCCCGGGAGGAACCGTCGGATCGGGCGGTCACCGTCCATGAGGGTGACCTCGCGCAGGCCGGCGGGAGCGCTCACCTTCAGGTCGAGCGGCCACTGTTGCAGCGCCGGGTTGTAGATGTTGCCCTGCGCATCCGTGTCGCCACGCGGCATCGTCAGCTCGACAACCGGGCCGTTGGTGATCGAGGTCGCGCCGAGGCACGGGATCCCGGGGTACAGGTTGCGCCCGCTGCGTCCGTGGAGCGTGTTCAGGAGCGTATGCAGCATCTGCGTGCCATCCGCACCGACGACATTGTGGTAGTAGACGCCGGTCGCCAGCAGGTCGATCTCCTGCGCGCTGTGCATCAGCGTCAATGCCTGCGGCCACAGGAGTTGGCCGTTGCGCGATTCCTGGGCACAACTGTCCACGACGCGCTCGAGCGTCTTGCCGCCCTCCTGGGTGACCGCGCCGATGGCGTTGACGTCGCGGGTGTCGAAGTGCGGGTAGGGGTTTTGGCCAAACAGGTACCAGCCCGACACGCACTCGAAGCCGAGGAGCTGGTACAGCCAGGTCTGCTCGTTGCAGACCCCGGCCTTGTCGGGGCCGGTGGGATAGACGGCCAGCCGCTTGCCGTCGGCGGTCAGCATCCGCTGTGAGGGTAGCTTCAGCGACTCGCCGAACGCATACTCGTGGTTGCCATCGCTGTTCTCGTAGGTGACGCCGGGGACGACCAGGAGCTCGGGGGTGGCGAGGCGGCGGCAGTCGCGCTTGAGCTGCTCGAACCCGCCGGGCTTGAGGCTCGCAAAGTCCTCGAGGAAGACGATGAAGTCCAGGCCGGCGGCGCGCGCGCGTTGCACGTACTCGTCCGGCGTGCTGACTCCGGTGGAGTAGGTCGTGCGCGGGCCGATGATCCCCCGGTGCAGCTTCCACTTCGTCGTGTACGCGACGGGGCGGGCGGGCGCCAGCTTCAGCTCGGCCGTGGCCACCGCGTCCGCCTGTGCCCCCAGCCACGCGAAGGCGTTCGCGTAGAACCGCACGATCCCGTTGGGCTTGCCCATGAAGTCGCGCACCATGTAGCTCTCGTAGGTGGCGTGATCCTCCGGGGTCTTCATCGCCTTGTGGAACACCGGCAGCGGCTTCATGCCGATGTAGCCGACGCGTCCCTGGCCGAACTCGCACACTCCCGCGAGCGGCACCTCGCCGGCGAAGCCGGCCGCGCGGGCGTTGCGGTCGATCTCCTCCAGGCCGGCGAGGTAGATCTCGGACCTGGAGTTGGGGCCGGCGGTCAGCACCACCTGCCATCGGTCAGACGGCAGGAAAGGCAATACCCCGCACAGGCTCTCCATCGACATGTGGGACTGGTAGGCCAGGCCCGTGACGCCCTCATTGAGTGGCGGAGCGACCTTGTCGGTGTAGGTGTAGGTGTCCGCCCCCCACGCACCGAGCTGCTGCGTCAGGGCCTTGTCGGAGGTGACCTTCTCGTAGAGGATCCGCGTCCCGAAGCGCTCAGCGAGGGCGAAGTGCAGCGTCATCCCGGTGACGATCTGGTCCATGTTCTGGGTCAGCAAGAGCCCGCCGCCGGCCTTGACGTAGTCGACGAGCATGTCGACGATCGCGGCATCGGCCTCGGTCAAGTCGGGCCGCAGCGGCAGCCCGAGCAACACCACGGTCCGACACTGCTTGAGCAGCGACGGGTTCAGGTTCTCCCACTGCTCGTACGAGAGCTTCTGCCAGCCGGCCTGCTTCAGCCGGTCCTTCCACAGGTCGGTAAGCTCCTCTTGCGTGATGCCGACGAATAGGAGCCGATACGGCTTGCCGCCGGCCGGTGCCTGCTCCTTGCGCACCAACGATACGTCATCGAAGCGGTACTCGCCGACCGCCGTGACGCGCAGCTCGAGCTGGATGTCCGTGGTGCCGGAGGGGCACTCGATCGGCTGGCTGAACTGCCGCCAGTCGCGGCTCTTGTCGAGGGCGAGCGAGCGTCCGCCCTTCTGACTGACGACCCCGTCGCGGACGCCGGCGAAGCTGAGGATCACGGTTGCCGGGCTGTCGGGCGCCCGGTACCACAGGGAGATGGCGTCGGGCAGTTGGCTGTCATCTTTCACGAGGACGTGCTGATACCAGCTTGCGTAGACCTGCGGGGTGCGGCCGACCGAGATCGCGGCGGCCTTGAGGCCGGTGTGGTAGTCCTGGGCCTCGATCTCCCCGCGAATGAAGTCCTGATCGTGGTTGACGAACGCCCAGCCCTCGTAGCCATGCTTGGCCGGCGCGGCCTCGAAGCTGGGATCGCGGACGAGATTGCCCTCGCCGGCCTGGGCCAGGGCGCTACCGGCGGCGAGGACCAAGAGCGACAGAGCAAGACAGATACGCATGGACGATC
>CAZIWQ010000323.1:0-7169 GCA_964542355.1 uncultured Armatimonadia bacterium | reverse complement strand
TGAACCGCTCATCGATGAAGAGCTGCTTGTGCGTGCCAATGTTGTGCATGGTGTGGGTCCACTCCCGTCCCGTACGTCATAGCCCGATCTGCTGCAGGTAGTCGAGGCTCTGCTTGATCGCGACCTTCGGCTCGAGCTCGACGCGGTCCTGCTCGTAGACGATCCAGTCCAGTGGGTGCTTGCATGCCTCGGTCTTCGCCCCGACGAGGTCGACTTCACCTTGCCCCAGCTCGATGAAGGTCGGGCCCTCGGGGGTCTGCGCGCCGTCCTTGAAGTGGTAGTAGCCGGCGCGGTCACAATAGCGGGCGATGAACTCAGCCGGCTTCACGCCCCCGATGTGCAGCCAGAAGACGTCCATCGCGAGCTTGACGAGTTGCGGGGATGTGCGCTCGAGGAGCGTGTAGATGCCCTGCTTGCCCCCCTCCAGCGGCTGGAACTCCCAGGCATGGTTGTGATAGCAGAAGGTCAGCCCGGCGTCGCGGCACAACTGGCCCACCTGGTTGAGGGTGTCGGCTGAGGCCTCGTAGCCGGCGATGGCGTTGATGTCGGCGACGCCCGAGCAGATCAGGAAGCGCGATCCGGCCTGCTTGAGAAAGGCAATGTGCTCCGTGACCCTGGCCTCGTCGGCGCAGACGCGGTAGCCGACATGGACGCCGGTGAGGGCCAGTCCGGCGTCGGCGAAGCACCGCAGGAGGACGTCGGCGCCCAGGAGCGGACGCCCGTCGCCACCTGCCTCTGCCCCGTTGTAGCCGGCGGCGTTGATCTCGGCCAGCACACCGGGCAGGTCCTCGCGCTGCCGCTCTCCGTAGACGAGCAGTTGTACGCCGAGCTTGCTCATTGCCTTGTGTCCTCTCTGGATCGTGGTCTGCGAGTGAATAGTCGTCCCAGCTTCCCACCTCGTACAGGCAAGACCTTCCTGGGGGGGCCTGCCTCCCGGTCGGTGCATGTGATTCGTGCCCGATCCGGGCCCTGCGTGCATAGTCGAGGAGGACTACTCGGCGCGAGCACTAACCTACCGGCAGCAGTCGTGACAGGTGCAAGACAGGGACACTCGCAGGCTGGAAAGCCTGCGCCACAGGGCAAGACGAGACACTTCCCGAGGGAGACTGACAATGAAGTCACTACGGTTCATGGGCAACTCCAAGGTCGAGATCATCGACGTACCGGACCCCACGCCGACGCCGGATCAGGTGGTCATCAACATCAAGGTCTCGGCACTGTGTGGCAGTGAGATGGGGGCCTTCTACGGCCCAACCGGCCTGGCAGGCAATCCCGGGCACGAGTTCGCCGGAGAGATCGCCGACCCCAACGGCCACTGCGAGTTCGCCCCGGGCGACCGCGTGGGTGCCCATGTGATCGTGGGCTGCGGCACCTGCGTCCACTGCCGGACCGGCAACGAGATCTTCTGCCCGAACATGCTTCCGAGCGGGTACGCGCATGCCGAGTCCATCGCGGTCTCTGCCCGCCACTGCCTCAGGATCCCCGACAACCTCGACTGGGACACCGGTGTGCTGATCTCCGGAGACGCGATGGGTGTGGCCTATCATCTGAGCCGCCGGGTCGGCGTGCAGGCGCACGACACCGTCGCGGTCTTCGGCTGTGGCCCCGTCGGCCTGGGGGTGGTGCTGCTGTGGAGCTTCCTGGGCGCGCGGGTCATCGGCGTGGACATGAGCCAGTACCGCCGGGCGCTTGCCGAGAAGCTGGGGGCGTGGAAGACGGTCGACGCCGGCCGGAAGGACACCGTCGCCCGGCTGCGCAAGCTCACCGGCGGCGCGGGCCCCGACACCTGCCTCGACTGCACCGGCAAGCCCGAACCCGTAGCGACGGCGTTCGAGGCGGTGCGCAAGGGCGGCAAGATAGGGATCGTGGGCGAGAAGGACCACGCCGCCTTCAACCCCAGCCGCGACCTGATCCACAAGGAGCTCACCGTCTACGGCGCCTGGTACTTCCGCCTGAGCGAGTTCCCCGGCATGGTGGAGCTGTGCGCCCGCGGTCTGCGGCCGAAGCAGATGGTCACCCATCGCTTACCGCTCGCGGAGGCGCAGCGGGGCTACGACCTGATGGCACAGCAGAAGTGCGGGAAGGTGTTGTTCGTGCAGGACTGAGCCGTGTCACACCGTCTGCTGTCTGCGCGTAGGCCGACCGTCCCGACGGCGCTGTCTGGTGCGCCGTTCGACGAGACTGTCATCCTGAGCCCAGACCGCGCAGCGGTCTTCGGGCGAAGGATCAGCATCAGCCGAAGGCGCTTGTATGCGGGATGTGATCCTTCGTCGCTGCGGCTTCTGCGAAGCCGCGTGCGCTCCTCAGGATGACATCGGCCCGGAGGCCCGGTTCGTGCGGCCACCGACAGGGCGGCCGTGAAACGCTGGCGTCGCGACGCTCCGCCTACGCGGCGGGAGAGCCGTGTCATTCTGAAGCGCGCGGGCGCCGGCCGGCAACGGTGCTGCCGCAATGGAGGCCCCCCATGCTTACCCGAGTCGCGGTTGTCTTGGTACTGCTCCTGACGGTGTCCGGCCTGCAGGCCGCTCCCTTCCCGGAGGACTGGCGCACCCGGTGGCGGCACCTCTCCGGCGACGAGAACACCGTCACGCGCACGCCGGAGGGCGTCCTGCACTTGAGGCAGGTCGCCGGCCACACCTGGTGGGAGGGCGGGGAGGTCCTGCGCAACTGTCGGGTGACCGTGCGCCTGCGCTTCCTGACCGCCGACAACCGCTACTCGGGCTTCAGCCTGTTCCTGCGCCAGCAGGGCGGCTGGGAGCGGCGCAGCCACTACTGGGTCTATCTGCGCCCGAAAGCCCGCGAGCTATACATGCAGAAGGTCAACGCCGGCGCCCTCGAGACGGGCTTCGACAAGCTGATCACGGCCACCCGCCCCAAGACCACGCCGCTCAACGAGTGGCTGACCCTGAAGGCGGAAGTGAACGGGCGCGACATCCGCGTGTGGCTCAACGACCAGCTCTGCCTGCAGACCACCGACAGCACCGACTTCCCCCACCTGCGCGGCCGGATCGGCTTCAGCGTCGGTCTGACCGACATGGAGATCGGCGAGATCGTCCAGGAGAACCTGGAGCAGGTGTCGCGGCTACCGGTCGCCTCGTACCGGTATCTCCAGGCGCCTACCGGCGGGGACCCGGAGGCGAAGGTCCTCACCGACGGGCAGACCGGCAGGCCGGCCGCGCAGGCGACGTGGCGCATGCTCGGACCTGAGCCGGACATCGTCTTCGACCTGGGCACCGAGCAGTTCATCGACCGCATGACGCTCCGGGCGTGGGCTGCGCCCGCGCGCAACATCGCCTCCGCCAAACTCGCCGGCAGCCTGGATGGCAAGCGCTTCGAGCCGCTCGGGGATGCCATCAATGAGGGCAGCTCGCGCGTCGAGGAGAACCAGGAGTTCGGCTTCGAAGTGCGCAAGCTCGCGCGGTTCGTGCAGTTGCGGCTAACGCGCCCGGTGCAGGATGTGTCGGTGGAGCTCAACGAGGTGGAGTTTCTCGGCCGCGCGCCGACCGAGGCCGACCGGCAGGAAGCCGCGGCACCGGCCCCCTACGCCATCGGCCCCGACCTGCCGCCGGTCTCCGCCGCGGCCGCGGAAGACGCGAGCTACTGGTACTTCGCCAGCCCCCGTGGCCGTGTCGCCGTTGACCGCAAGCATGGCCTCGTCGCCGGGGCCTGGGACCCCCAGGGGCAGCGGCTTGTCGAGCGCCTGCTAGATACCTACCACCTTGAGACGAAGACACAGACGCAGGAGGCGGACGAGTACACGGACGAGGTCGTGACGGCTGCGCGCGACGGTGGCGTGCTCACATTGCAGGTCCGCAACGCGAACCTTCCCGCGCTGCGCCTGACCAAGACCTATCGCCTCGGCCATGACGGCCAGCTCGTGAAGGAAGTCGCGCTGGACACGACCGACAGCACGGCCGACCAGTTCCTCACGCTGCAGACGGCCGGAGTACTGAGCCAGGCGTTCCGCAAGGGGTCGGTGTACGTCGGGGGCGACCGGGGCCTCGGTGCCCGCGTGTTCGCGGATGAGGTGGTGGCCCCGCTGCGCCCGTGGGCCCTGGGCGAGCGCAACATGCACCTCGCCGCGAGCCTGCGCTACGACCTTGGCCTGGGGGTGTGCCAGTTCCGCCACCGCGTGAACCGCCGCTATGCCCGACCCATCACCTCGAGTTGGACCGAGGCCGCCAACTTCCCGCCCACCTACACGCCCAATGGCTGGACGATGGGCATGGGCGTGTGGCACCTGCGCAGCGGCCAGCCGCAGCACAGCGAGTCCCAACTCGTGCTCTTCCGGGGCACGGAGACCGATCTGTACGGCTTCTACCGCCACCTGCCGGAGGTTGCGGCGTGGTATGCGCAGGCCGGCGCGCGGCCGTCGTGGCCCGATGACCTGATCGCCAGCGGCATTGTCGGCACACCGCCGGTCACGGCGACCAGCGAGGACCTGATCGCCAGCGCCCGGCGGAGCCTCGCGATGTTCGATGTCGGCACCCTGGAGATGCTGAGCTTCATCCACGGCGTGTGGGGTGATTTCGCGACGGAGGGGTTCTGTCGTGGCCCCGACGGCGAGCGCATCGATCCGGAATGGGTCCGGCGGCTGTACCGCGAGCTCCATGCGCTCTCGCCGCGGCTGAAGGTCGGCCTGTATACATGGGCGTGGGCCGCCAACCCCGAGAGCCGACTGATGCAGGCCCATCCGGACTGGTTCATCCGCCTCGACAAGTCCGGCCAGGTCTTCAACAGCTACTCCAACCTGCGCCTGAATCACGTCCGCCTGATCTCCCAGCCCGGGAGCATGGACGAGATCCTGGGCCGATTCGAGGCCATCGTCAAGTCGTTCGACCCCGACTTCTTCTACCTCGACGGCGGGGGCGGCGGCCCGAACCTGATCGACTGGGAGAAGCAGACGCTCGACCTCGATCCGGACTGGGAAGACTTCCACATGGGTATCCGCCGGGTCACGCGCAAGTATGGCCCGGAGAAGGCGATCTTCTTCAATGCGCGTACCGGCCCCGTGTGGGACCTGGGCTACTACGAGGGGCTCGACCAGCGGCTGCGGCAGAGCACCTGGCGTGAAGCTGGCGACGCGATGGCCACCATCAAGATCCGCCAGTTGTTCGACCCGAAGCAGAAGTGCATCCCGCTGTACTGGCGCACCAATACTCTGCCGTACTTCAGCAACTACTGCATCGGCCTGGGCATCTGCCCGGCGCAGTACTTCGGTGAGAACGAGCAGGCCGTGCGCCTGCCGTATAGCGTCGCAGCCTATGAGACGCGCCATCTGCAGTGGGTCGAGGCGGACCTGCGCCCCGACTATCGCCGCGACCGCCTCACCCAGGTCGAGGCCTGCACGGTGCGCAGCGCCGGCGCGGGGATCATCTCCGTCGTCAGCCACCTGCCGCAGGCCGAGGCGGTGGAGGTCTCCGCCGACACCGGCAAGCTCGGCCTCGACCCGCGGCAGCCGATCTACGTCTGGCTCTACCGCATGAATGACATCCGCCAGGCGAAGCCCGCGTACCCGATGGCGCTCACGCGGAGGCTGTACCGCGAGACCGGCTGGGGCCTCGACATCCCGGCCCGGCCGCAACTGCTCGACGTCATTCCGCAGCCCGGCCCGCGAGTGGCTGCACGGTATGCCTTCGACCCCGAGCTGCTGAACATGGTCGTCTTCACCAACTCCGCCGCCGTCGTGTGGTCGGCGGGAGGGCGTCGTGTCGCCATCAGCCTGCCCGAGGTCATGGGCGTGAGCCTGAGCGGCAGCGTCGCGAGCCCGAGCGCGGTAGTGCAGTGGCAGTCCGAGTGGCCCGAGGCCGAAGCGCTGCTCGCCCTGCCGGAGGGGCAGAGCCTCGTTGCCGGCGAGGGCGCGCGGGAGGTCGCCTTCGAAGGACGGCGCTACGCCGTCGTGTCCTGTCCGGGGAAGGCGGGGCAGTGCAAGCTCCAGTTCACGCCCTTCACTCCCACGGCTACCACGCCGACCCTGACGTGTCCGCCGCAAGCGAAGGCGGGCGAGGCCCTGAGGCTCTCCCACAGCGCTGCCGACTTCCTGACCGTGTCGCGCGAGGGCGTGCCGGTCCTCCTGCGCTCCCTGCCCGCCGGCCAGGGGGCCTCCGAGTTGGCGCTGCCGCGCGAGCTGCCCGCAGGCGAGTACCAGCTCGAGGCGATCGGCCGGAACGGGAAGCACGCCACGGCGACCGTGGCCGTGGCCGGTGACTTCAAGCCCGACGTGATGTCGGCCACTCCTCCGAAGGGGTCGCCGGTCGTCACCGACACGGCGATCAGCCGGGAGGTCAAGGGGCTGCGGGTCCTGCGGGCGCACACGGCAAGCACCGATGCCACCGGCGGGGCGTGGTCGACAGTGGCCGATGCTGACAAGTTGCTCATCGGTGGCGGCAGCCCGGGAGCGCCGCGCACGCGCTATGGCTATGGCTTTGGCGGGCTGGAGCTGGAGGGAGCGCGGGTGCTCGATCTCAAGGTCGAGAATACGTTCCACGACGCCTGGGCGCTGTTCCCCAGCCAGCACGCCTATCACCCGGAGTGGGACGTGGTCTTCACCGGCCTGATGGTGGACTATCACACCCCGGCGGGATACAGCAAGCGCGTGGCGCTCAGCCTGGGGCTGGGGCATCCGTATCGGACGGCCTCGCGACCGGACTGGGGTGCCCGCCGCAAGCCCGACGAGTACATCAACCTCGCCGATGCCGTCTCGGCCGGAGCGGAGATGAGCCTGTCGATCGATCTGGCGCGCTGGGCCCCGGACGGCTGGGACGGCCGTGTATGGCTCATCGCGGGAAGCGATACCGTCATGCCCGACCGCCGCCTGACCGTGGCGATCACCGGGACCGCGCCCACCCCGGAGGGCCGCACGATCACGGCGGGTGAATCGCTGACGCAACTGGAGACGCGGCGCTATGAGGCCGTGCGCACCGACACGGCGCCGACCATTGACGGGCAGCTCGACGATGCAGTCTGGGCCCGCGCCGGCAAGGCCGAGCAGTTCCGCCGGCTCGGACGGATGTCGGGCTCGACCCAGCAGACGTATGCGCAGGCCGCGTGGGACAGCGAGTGCCTCTACGTGGCCTTCTCCTGCGAGGAGCGCGAGAAGCGGGCGCCGACCGCCGGCGGGGACAAGATCTGGGGGCGCGATGCGGTGGATCTCGCGTTGGACCCCGACC
>CAZIWQ010000322.1:6241-7178 GCA_964542355.1 uncultured Armatimonadia bacterium | reverse complement strand
CCGTCGGCCCTGTGGCGCCCCTTTCCGGGTCGGTGCCAGACCAGCAGAATCATCCCTAACGGGTCTCTGGTGCCAAGATGGCTGTGAGTGGCCTCTACGAGCCTCTGAGCGTAGCTTCGCGGCCTCGGAACGGCCTTTCGGCTGCTCCTCTGATGCCCCGCAAACGACACATCTGCGGGTCCCGAACAGCCCTCGCTCCAGCCTGGTCGTGGGGTGTCAGGCGCGCCGTTTGCGCCTGACGGGGCCCCACGGGCCGCGCGGGGCCCGGCCCGCTGTACGACGCGGGACACTCCGCGCCCAGGACAACTCCACGATCACGCCTCACGGGGCACCAGGGGTCCGGCCGGGTGCAGAACCCCGGCCCGTTCCAGTAGCCGATGGTCGGTTGTCCAATGCGTGGCGGCCGCGGGACGGGCGGCGCTCACAGGCCCGTGAGGAGGCCGGACATGCGCGCAGCGGCGATGGCCCTCGCCCTGGCGGGTGCCCTCTATCACCCGCGGCCGTGCCTCGGAGGCGAACCGGCAGTGATCGCGATCTCCCAGTTCACGGCCATTGAGACTGACCTCTCCAAGCCGCCGCTGCGCACCGCGGCCCAGAACCTGGCGCGCTTCCTCGCCGCGCACCAGGCCGCTCCCGGCCCTGCCATCGAGCTGCGCCCTCCCGGGTCCGGGAAGCCCGCCCCCGGCACCGTTCTCATCCGGACCGTGGTCGACGGAGCCGCCCTCTCCCGTGGGGCGAGTAGTGGGTCGGTCACGGCTGGCCCGGTCCCGCCCTCAGCGGACGCCTATGAGATCAGTGCAGCCGAGGGCGCGGTCGTCGTGACTGGCGCAACCCCTCGCGCAGCCCTCTACGGAGTCTACGAGCTGGAGGACGTCATCAGCGAGCACGGGGGTGTGCCGGCCGATCTGACCCTCCATGGCGCGCCCACGCTCAGGCT
>CAZIWQ010000322.1:4593-6231 GCA_964542355.1 uncultured Armatimonadia bacterium | reverse complement strand
CCGAACAACCCGACCGGCCGCGTTTTCTCGCGCAGCGACTTCGAGTTCATCGCCCGCTGCGGAGGGAACGTCGCTCACCTGGCGCACGACTGGATGGGGGAGAAGACGCTCTTCAGCTTCGTCCCCTGCCCGGAGCTCCCCCGCGCCATCGAGCCGGCGGCGCTGGAGGCGAACCGGCAGCGTCTCCGCCAGTACCTGGCGTGGTGCGACGAGTACGGCCTGGAAGGGGCGATGTGGCTGTGCGAGGTCGTCTGCCAGGGCGGTCCCTGGGTGCCGGAGGCGCAGCGCCAGGCCTTCCTCGCGCGCTTCCCGGCGGAGTGTCTCGCGGATACCGGCACCTACCAGGGCGAGACGCTGTGCCTGGCCCATCCGCTGGTGCAGCAGGCCTATCGGGGGATGGTGCGCCGCTTCCTCACCGACTTCCCACAGATCTCGATGGTGCTTGTCTTCACGCTCGACTCCAGTGGCGAGCTGTGCGACCCGACGAAGTGCGAGCGCCATCGCGGGGTCAGCAAGCTCGCGCAGTATGACGCGCTGCTGGCCCTCCTGCTGGAGGAGGGGCGCGCGGTGCGTCCGGACTTCCAGGTGTTCTCAGTCGGATGGGGCTGGACCTTCCGCGGCGATCCCGAGTTCCTGCCGCGGCAGGCGAAGCTGCCGGCCGGGGCGGGCCTGGCGACGCTCCCGGATGGCGAGGCATGGTCCTTCGACCGCAAGCTCACCGACGCCCTCGTGCAGAGCCGTCAGGTGACCCGCGACCACGGCCAGTCGCTCCTCGGCTATGACATCCTGCTCTGGGGGGATGACACGGTCTTCCCACAGACCGAGCTCTACGACTTCCCGCTCGGCATCGCGGCGAAGCTGCGCCGCTGGCAGGAGCTTGGCGCGGATGGGGTGTTCGACCAGTGGGGAACCCAGGCCGAGTACATGCCGGCCAACGCGATCGCCTTGCGTCAGTTCTTCTTCCACCCGCAGGCCACGGAGGCGGGTGCGGCGCGGCGGTTCTGTGAGACCCTCGCCCGCAGGCACTTCGGCGAGGCGGTGGCGACGGAGGTCATGGCCGCCTGGTCTGAGATCGAGAGCGCTCAGGAGATCCAGTCGGCTCACACCTACTACTGGCACCACCTGCGGCCGGGGTGGGCCGGCCCGACGCTGAGCTGTCCGCTCACCCTCGACGCCCTCCGGCAGGTTCGCCTGCTCGGCGGCGAGCCCCCCAAGCCGTACCGGGGTGTGGACGCCGCACCTCACCGCGACGACGTCACGCGTGCCAAAGCCCTGGGGCCGGCCCTGCGGCAGGCCGCCGACCACTTCGCACAGGCCGTCGCGCACCTCGAGCACGCCCTATCGCTCATGCCGGATGGGCAGCGCTCCGCCTACGAGCACTGGTACCCGGGGGAGGCAGGTGGCCCGGCGCGGCTCACACCCCGCGAGCTGCTTGAGAAGCAGCTTGTCGCCGTGCGGCTGCAGGCGAGCACGCAGCACCGGCTGAGCTGCTTCTTCTCAGCGTTCGCCATCGCGCGAGAGATGCCGACGGAGGGCCGGCCGGGGTACGCAGAGGCACTTGCCGCGCTCGCGCGCTTGCAGGCAGACGTGGGTCCCGATGGGAAATGAGACAGGGCTGAGCCACCCCGGAGGAGCGGT
>CAZIWQ010000322.1:0-4583 GCA_964542355.1 uncultured Armatimonadia bacterium | reverse complement strand
CCTGCGACTGCCCGTGCTCGCGCTCGCCGCGTCCATTCTGTCGACAGCGCCCGCGTCGGCGGCGCCGGTCGACGGAGCCTCGCCAGCGGTGGCGGTGTGGACCCGGCCGGTCTATCCGTGCAACATCCTGCCCCGGGGGGATACGGCCTGGGTATGGACGTGGGGTACGCTGCTCCACCTGGACGCCAGTGGCAAGGTGCTGGACAGCTACACCACGGTGAACGGCCTCCCCTCGCACCTGCCCGCCGCGGGGTACGACCGGGGGTTGCTGGCGGGGTCCGAGGAGCCGGGGCGGCCGGTGTACGTGGCCACCTCTCGCGGCCTCGCGGCAGTGCTGCCCGACCGCAAGCAGGTCATCACGCTCGGCCCGGAGGGCGTGCTCGATCTGCGCTACGACCCGGTGGGTCACCTGCTGCGTGCCGCACGCACCCCGGGGAGCGCCGGCTTCTACGAGGACACCGGCGTGCTCTTCATCGCAGAGAAGCCCGATGGAGGTCTGCAGGCCGACATCGCCGGGACCGAACGCACGATCCGGCGCGACTGGGTCTCGTGGACCCTCCTGGCCGGCTTGCCGCTGGAGATCGACCGCTGGCACGATGGCCTGCGCACGATCATCACCGCCGCTCTCTTTCGCGCCGGCAGTGAGGGGACGGCCGCGCACCGTGCCGGCAAGCGGGTGTGGGCCCTGCGCGGCTGGCAAACGCCCTACCCTTCCCTCTACGGCACCACGGTCGTGGAGGTTGGACTGGACGACCTGGCCTCGCGCGTGCTGAGGCCGGCCGATCTGCCCGCCCCGCTGGTCAGCGAGTCCGTGACCTGTGGCGGTGACCTCTGGCTGCTATGTCAGCAGGGATGGCTCGCCGGCGATTACGCCACCGGGGCCATTGCCCGGGTCGCGCCCGAGTCGCGCCCGCGGGCATATACGCTGGGCACCAGGAAGCTGTTTCGCCCCACGGCCCTCTGCGCCGGTGGGGACACCGTCTGGGCTGCCGGACTGGGGTTCGAACGCGGACCGAAGACCCCGCATGGAGTCGGGATGGTCCCGGAGGGCTCGACCGTGCTGCTGGGCCGCCTCGACCGCAGTGCCGATCGGTTTGTGGATGTCCCGCTGAGGCTGCCCGCCGAGGGTCCCCACGGGTTCTTCTTGCGTTCCCTCCAGCCCGCGGGCGAGCTCCTGCTGGCGACAGTGCTCGCGGAGGGGCCCGTTAGTCGGTATGGCTGGCGGGAGCTACGAGAGTGCCTGGCCGCGATCCGCAGTGCCACCGGAGAAGTCACGTGGTTGCCCGAGCCTGGCTCGCCGGCGGGAATCTACTGGCAGGAACGGGGGGTGCGGTGGACGCAAGTCGGCGCGACGTGGTGGTACCCGGCCGCGGACGGCATCCACCGTCTCGACCCGGCGACCGGCCACTGCGACACCATCCGGTTCCCTGTGGACTACGCCCCTGACGAGACCGCTGGCCTGCTGGCCGCCGGCGGCCGGCTGTACGCACTGGGCAGCACTCCCGACGATGCGGGTGTCGTGAAGCTGTTCCGTGGCCGACCGGGCGCGTGGGACGAGGGAACGATGCTGCGGGCAATGCCGGGGCAGCGCGTGGCTCGCCTCGACGCGGCCCTGGCAGCCACCGACGATGGGGTGGTCTGGGTCGGCCTGGCCGACGACGAGTGGGGGGAGGCTATCCCGGTGTGCCGACCTGAGAACCTATCCCGTCGCGTGCCCCCAGTGCCCACCGGTCTGATGCGGGTCCGTGAGCCGGGCATCGCGAAGCTGCTATCCTACGCCTGGCCTGCAGCGGGCCCTCCACAGCACGCGAGCTTCGGACCCCTCGACGCGGAGCCAGAGCCTGTGGAGTCCCCCGGCCCGCTGTGGACCTGCGTCGGCCAGCGCGGCGTCACACGCCTGTGCGGCGCGGGCGACGGCTTGTGGATCGGGACCAGGCAGGGCCTATACCGGCTCAGTGGCGACCAGATCGCCCCGTGGGGTCCCCCGTTCCGGCCGGATGACCCCGCAGTCAGTATCATCACGGGGCTGTGCCAGGCGGGGGGCCGCATCTGGATGGCCACGCCCAAGGGCCTGCGTAGCCGCCGGATCAGTGCCGGTCCGGGAGTGTGGTGGGCGCACCCGGAGGTGACCTTCAACAGCCAGGCCCCCTTCCGCCTCAAAGGCCACGCTGTCGCCAACCGCCGGGAGGGGCTATCCGAGGCGCGGATGGTGTTCGCCGAGACGGCACAGGGGCTGCTGGTCGCCGGGCCGTGTCTGGACGGGACGTATCTCGTCGACCTCCCCGCCGACCCCACTGCGCCACCGATCCGCAAGCTCAGCCATGCGCCGGTGCATGTGTATGACGCTGCGGCGTGGCGCGGGCGCGTGCTGCTGCGGACGGCCGAGGCTCTGTACCTGTATGACCTCGCTCGCGACCGCTCGGAGGCGGCGGGCCCGCTACAGGGGGTGCCGCTGACAGGCATCCGCTGCATGGCGCTCGACGGCGATGCTGTGTGGCTCGCGGGCCAGAAGTGCCTGGAGCGGGTAGACCTGCCGCGGTTGGGGTGGCCGTAGGAGAACGACAACGGCTCGCGGTCTGGTGACCGCTCCTGCCAACGGCGAACGACAACACCGGCGGGGCACAGGTCCCCGCCCAACAGAACGGCGCGCCGCAACGGGGACGGCGACGACAACGGCTCGCGGTCTGGTGACCGCTCCTACCAACGGCAACGGCAACGCTACGGGTTCCACCCGTGGCTGTCCCCCAAGACGGGGCTTGCCCCTCCATGGGGCTGCACGGCGAGGACGCCATCCCGATAGCTGCGCCGTGTCGTCCCTCGCCGTCTCGTCGCGGCTGTGCAGGCGACGCGCTCGTGGGGTGCCGGGCACGGGCCGAGCCACCGGCGCGCAGCGGGCCATCCCATCCCGCCGAGGTATGCCATGACCTTCCGCGAACGCCATCATGCCATCTTCCGCCACGAGCCGATTGACCATGTGCTGTGGCAGCCACGCCTCGAGCACTGGATCGCGACGCACCGTGCCCGGGGGACCTTGTCCGCGCGTTACCAGGACCTCGACCACCTCGGTATCTACGATGACCTCCACTGCTCCGCGCGCGGCTACTTCCTGTTCAACCGCTGCCTGCAGGCCACGCAGACCGGGGATGTTGCGGTCAGCGTCGAGGAGGAGCCGGACGGTCGCCGCGTCACCACGCGCACCCCGGTCGGCGCCTTCACTCAGTTCGAATACATCACCGCGCAGGCGCACCAGACCCGTGAGTTCCCCGTGAAGACGGTGGCTGACATCGCGGTGCTGGAGTACCTGCTGCGGCACACCACCTACCAGTGGGATGACGCCGCCTACGCGCAGGCCGATGCGCAGATGGGCGCGCGCGGGGCGCCGACGCTCTACGTGCCACGCATCAACATCCAGCGCCTGATCATCCAGTTCACCGGCTTTGAGACCTTCCACTACCTCTACCACGACCATCCGGCCGAGGTCAGCCGACTGCTGGAGACCATCAACGAGACCGATGACGCGATCTACGAGGTCGTGTGCCGCTGCCCGGTCGAGATCATCAACTTCGGCGACAACGTGGCCGCCGAGTTCGTCAGCCCCACCATCTTCGAGAAGTGGTACCTGCCGCACTACCAGCGCCGGTCGGCACAGCTCCACGCCGCGGGGAAGCAGTGTCACTCGCACTGGGACGGCGCGTGCAAGCCACTCCTGCCGTATGCCAGGGAGACGGGGATTGATGGCATCGAGGCCCTGACGCCGCTCCCGCAGGGGGATGTCACACTGCAGGAGATCAAGGCCGGGCTCGGTGATGACATGATCCTCATCGACGGCCTGCCGTGCACCCACTTCATGCCCCAGCACAGCTACGCCGAGGTGGCGGACTTCACCCGGCAGCTCATCGACCTGTTCGCGCCGAACCTCGTCCTGGGGATCTCCGACGAGATCTCCCCACCGGGGGACATCGAGAAGGTCCGGCTGGTGTCGGAACTCGTGGAGGTGTCATCATGACCACGCGACTGGCTGTGCTCGTGATCGCGGTCTCGATCCTGCTCGCACCGGGTGCCGTGGCGGCGGGTGAGGCGCCGGCGGTGCAGATCTGGACGCGACCCGCGTACCCGTGTGCCATCCTCCCGCGCGGGGACACCGCCTGGGTCTGGACCTGGGGGGCGCTGCTCCACCTGGACGCGAATGGCAAGGTGCTCGACAGCTACACCGCCGCGAACGGTCTCCCCTCGCACCTGCCCGTCTACGAGTACGCGCGGGGTCTGTTGGCGGGGTCTGAGGAGCCGGGTCGGCCGGTCTACGTGGCTACCTCCCGCGGCCTCGCGGCCGTGCTGCCCGACCGCAAGCAGGTCATCACCCTCGGACCGGACGGCGTGTCCGGTCTGCGCTACGACCCGGTGGGTCACATTCTCCGTGCGGCACGCACCTGGGGGGGCGGTGACTATCGCGGGGATACCGACGCCCTGCTCATCGCCGAGAAGCCCGACGGGGGTCTGGAGGCCGACATCGCCGGGGCCGAGCGCACGATCCGGCGCGACTGGGTCTCGTGGGCCTTCATGGAAGGCCTACCGGTGGAGACCGA
>CAZIWQ010000321.1:5626-7195 GCA_964542355.1 uncultured Armatimonadia bacterium | reverse complement strand
CGCGGCCAATCGCTGGTTGTGCCGACCACCAGCATCATGCTTAACGGGGCACTAGACCAGCGCCCCGGCCTTCGTCAGTGTCGACCGCAACGCCGCGACGTCGACATTGCGCGGCGAAACGTTGGCACCGGCGGCCATGCCCGCCGCCGTCCCCGCCGCCTCCCCAATCGCCAGGCACGGGCCCATCACCCGCGCCGCCGCCATCGCCTGGTAGTCCGCCGAGATGCAGCGCCCCGAGACCACGAGCCCGTCCAGCTCGCGCGGCACTAAGCTCCCATACGGGATGTCGAACCAGTCCCCGTCAGGCGGGTACAGCTCATCCGGGAGCTGGTCGGCATACTCGGTCAGCATGTAGCAGTCGCGGTTCTTGCAGCGCACCGTGCATAGATGCACCTCGCCCTTGCCGACCAGACCCCGCGGGCAGTGGATGTCGATCCAGTTGCCACAGCGCGCGATACCCGTATCCGCCTTGCGGGCGGCGACCACATCGGGCCCGCTGATCCGCTCGACGCCGACGACCTGGCGCGATTCGCGCAGGCCCACGTGCGTCGGCGTGGCGATTAGCCGCAGGCCCTCGGCACCGGGGACGGAGCGCCACAGGTCGACCACCTGCCACGTCAGCTCGCGGGTGAACAGCTCGCCCTGCGTGAGGTCGGCAACATCGCTCGGGTCGCCACCAAAGCGCGTGATGTTAGCCGTCAGCTCATCCTCATGGATCGTGGCACCGGGGTGCCCCAGGCTGGAGTTGTACAGGTTCAACTCGCCGGCCGCGACCGCGGCCCGCATCTTCGCCTGGATCGCCTGCTTCACTTCCTCGGTCAGGGTGCTCACCCCACCGATGCGGAACATGCTGCCCATCGCCATGACCTTCCCGTCGGCGGGTCGCCCATGGGTGCACTCGGCGCCGGCCCGCACGGCAACATCCGCATCGCCGGTGGCATCGACGAAGACCCTGGCCGCGATGGCCTGACGGCCCGACTTGCTCTCCACGAGGGCGTGGGTCATACGCCCGTCCGCCACCACGCTGTCGGCGAAGAACGTGTGATACATGACCCTCACGCCGGCTTCCTGCACCAGCCGGTCGGCGATGATCTTGAAGCCTTCGGCATTGAACGGCACCCCCCAGTACTCGCGCGAGCGCTCCCAGTCCCACGCCTCCCCGATTGCCGCCATGCGCTCGCAGATCTCGCGCGGGATGCCGCCAATGATGGGGTTGGTGGAGCGGCTCCCGACGTGGCCGATGATCGGCCCGATGAAGCCGGCGGTGGCCATGCCGCCCAGGAAGCCCTGCATCTCGACCAACATGACGCTGGCGCCCTGCCGGGCCGCGGCGATGGCCGCCGGCAGCCCGCCGGGCCCACCCCCGATGACACACACATCGACGTCAGCGATGACGGGGACTTGCCGTGGGGACTCGGTGATGGTCTGCATGTGGATGCACCTCGCAGCAGTTTGGCGGCTCAGGACCGTGTCTGCGCAAGCTTCGCCTGGCACCCGGCCGCCACCTCCCGGGCCACCCCCATGCCTTGTCAGCAGGGCGGCGTCCGAGTATAATTCATCCTGGTGTGT
>CAZIWQ010000321.1:0-5616 GCA_964542355.1 uncultured Armatimonadia bacterium | reverse complement strand
CGGGGCGGGGCGACACGCGTCTTTTGGTGTGCCGACACCTGAGCACGAACGGCAGGGAGCGATGAGTTTGGAGACGCCGGCGATGCTGGCGCTGGAGGATGGCACGGTCTTTGAGGGCACCTCGTTTGGGGCCGTCGGTGAGAACTCCGGGGAAGTCGTGTTCAACACCGGTATCACCGGCTATCAGGAGGTCCTGACCGATCCATCGTACCGCGGCCAGATCGTGACGATGACCTACACCCAGATCGGCAACTACGGGATCAATGACGAGGACACCGAGTCCTGGCGCCCGTGGGTCGAGGGGTTTATCGTGCGCGAGTGCTGTGAGATCCCCAGCAACTGGCGTACACGCATCAGCCTTTCCGACTACTTGCGTGCCCACAGCATCATCGGCATCGAGGGGATCGACACCCGGCGCCTCACCAAGCACTTGCGGACCCATGGCGCCAAGATCGGCGTCATCTCGACACAGGACCTGGTGCCCGAGAGCCTGGTGGCGAAGGCGCGCGAGGCGCCGCATATCGAGAACGTGGATCTCGCCCGGGACGTCTCGTGCGACCGGGTGCGCGAGTGGGGTGCCGAGGGGTACTCCGAGCTCGAACCGGGGCATTCGCAGCTCTCGCTGCAGATCGCCGAGAATGAGCGCCATGGCGGCCATTTTGCCCGCGACGGCCGCCTCCGTGTCGTCGTGATTGACCTCGGAGTGAAGCAGAACATCCTCCGCCAGCTCTCTGAGCGCGGGTGTCAGGTCATCGTGGCGCCCGCCAGGTCGACGGCGGCCGAGGTCCTCGCGCTCGCGCCGGACGGTGTCGTGATCTCGAACGGGCCGGGCGACCCCGATCCCATCACCTACGCCATCGCCACCACGCGCGAGCTGGTCGGCCGGGTCCCCCTGTTCGGGATCTGCTTTGGGCAGCAGATCCTCGCCCTGGCACTCGGGGGGCGCACCTACAAGCTCAAGTTCGGCCACCGTGGCGCCAACCAGCCAGTCAAGAACCTCACGACGGGCGAGGTGGAGATCACGACCCAGAACCACGGGTTCTGCGTCGATCTGGACTCGCTCGCAGGCAGCGGCATGCAACCCACGCATGTGAACCTCAACGACAACACGATGGAGGGCATGCGGCACCGCGAGCTACCAGTATTCTCGGTCCAATACCATCCCGAGGCGGGCCCCGGCCCGCACGACGCACGTTACCTGTTCGATGAGTTCACCGCCGACATGCGGGGCTTCCGCGGCTAACGGGAGGTCGTTGTCGAGCGAGACGTCGCCGCTGTCTCTCGCGTCGTTCCGCTGCCTGTCATCCTGAGCCCAGACCGCTGCGCGGTCTTCGGGCGAAGGATCAGCATCAGCCGAAGGCGTTTGTTGGCGGAATGTGATCCTTCGTCGCTGCGGCTTCTCCGAAGCCGCATGCGCTCCTCAGGATGACAGTGACCAGCAGGTGCGGTTCGTGCGGCCGCCGACGGGTTGGCCAGAAGACAGCGGCGTCGAGACGCTCGACCTACGCGTCGCGGTCGGCGACGGGTGACAGCCACGTGCTGAGGGCAAGACCATGACGACACCTGCGCCTGGGGGCGCACAGCGCCAGCGGCCGAAGCTGCGGCCACGTGCCGTGGTCTTCTTCGTCATGCTCATCGTGTTCGCAGTGGCGCTGGTGGTCGCCGGCCTGGGGGTCGGCGTCACGACCAGCGGGCTACCGGGCGAGCATCACCCGTGCCTGCTGCTCACACACGACGACCTCGAGCCGGCCCGCGAGCGCCTCCGGCAGTCGCCCTACCGCGAGTGGCAGGCACGGCTGGAGCGGATCGCCTGCCGCCCGGATAGCGAGCTCCTCGTCCGCCGTGACGGCGAATCCCGCGATGCATGCACAGCGAAGGCCCTGGCCTTCGCTTTTTTGTTGTCGGGCAAGCGCGCGTATGCCGACCGTGCGGCGCAGATCCTGAAGACGGCGCGGCCGCCGGCGCGCGGCGGGCAATGGCGCGGCCTCGACGATATCGTCGCGGGTGCCGCCGCTTATGCCATCACCTATGACCTGCTGGCCGGCTACCTGCGCTCCAACGAGGTGCTCGAGGCCAAGACCCGCCTCCTGGTCTTCGACCTGGGACATGAGCTGGCGACGAGCCGCTACATGTGGCCCAGCCCCGGGGGCGACACCCGCCGCATCTGCCAGTTTGCCGCGCTGGGGCTGTGCGCACTGGCGATCAGCGACTATCCGCCGGCGCGCAACGGGAGCGGGCCCCGCGAGTGGTACCGGCTGGCGCGGCGTGAGGTGCTGGACACGCTGGCGCGCCAGGTCTGCCGCGACGGCGCCTACGCCGAGGGGCCCGGACCCCAGTTCCGGGCCGCGCAGTTCTACTTGCCGTTCTTCATCGCCAATCGCCATGTCACCGGTGAGAATTTGCTCATCGACCAGGCGCTGAGCGCCTGCGAGTGGGGGGTGCGCCTGCGGATGCCCAACGGCTGGCGGCCCAACACCGACAGCTCCGCGCTCGTCCCGACGCTGAGCTATGCCCTGACCGGGCAGCCGGGTGTCGATGGCGTGTTCCGCTGGGATGCCGCGGCCTGCAACCTGGCGCAGGATGTCCCCGACGACCAGCTCGCCGAAGCGCTGGCGTGGTATGATGCGCAGGCCCCGGTCGTCAGCCCTCACGGTCACCCCAGCCAGACACTCGCCGGGTCGGGCGATATCGTGTTCCGCAGCGGGTGGGATCGCGACGCGATCTACCTGCTGTTGGAGGCCGAGCGCGCGAAGGCACGCAATGCCGGCGGCGTGTTTGAGCAGCCGGATGCCACCAGCTTCATCATCGCGCGAGGCGCGGATATCCTGTGCCTCGATAGCGGCTATGCCGGCTGGCAGGAGCGCGAGGCGACCGCCAAAGCCAGTGACCATAGCCTCGTCCTGATCGATGGCACCGGCCCGCCCGTCAAGACGGCGCTCGGCGCCGTTTTGTCGGTGGGGGTCGACGTCGAGACGACCGATGCCATCTTCTCGCGCGCGGTCGATGCCGCCCGCGTCCGCCGGCACCATCATGATGCCGCCTTCGAGCGGACGGTCATCCTCGCCGACAAGCGTCACGTCATCGTGTTCGACCGGGTCCTGCCGGTCCGCGGGGAGCACGACTTCACCTGGCTGCTCCACGTCAATGCCGGCGGAACCACCGGCGGTAAGCTCGACCTGCAAGAGAATGTCGCGCGGGTGCGCCGTGGCGAGTCGGCACTGCAGGTCGTGCTCACCGCGACCACCGAAGGGGCCGATCATCTCACTTCGGGTCTCGGCCGGCACTGCTTCCGCCCGGGCCGGCTCGAGCAGCATGCCGTCCTGCGCGCCACCGCCGCCAAACAGCGCACCGCCGGCTTCCTCGCGGTCCTCTCCCCGCTCGCACTCGCGGAACCCATGCCCGAGGTCACAACCCGTCAGGGCGAGGGGTGGCTCGGCGTGACGATCGATGATGGGACCGAGGCGGTGTTCCGCACGACCGGCTCACGCCCCGTCGCTGTCGGTTCCGTGCGCACGGACGGCTTTGCGCTGTGCTGGTCGCCGGACCGTGCCGATCGTCCCCGCTATGTCCTTGCCCTCGGTGCCTCCCGTCTGTGGATCCGCAACCGCCTGGTCTGGGCCCGCCCCACTCGCGGCGACCTCGTCTGGCAGCCGGCGGGGGTGCAGGCGCAGACCGAGTGCCAGCCCGGCTAGCCTCCCGTCGCGTAGGTCGAGCGTCTCGCTCGACAGGACCCGCCGACCGGGACGGTCGGCTCACACGCCGTGCGCCTCGTCCCTCGCTGCTGGCCTTCGTGGTCCAGCCCCCCCTTGATGACGCCCGACGACTTCCCGCGGCCGCGAGCTGGCACCGGTGTTCCTTGCCCCCCCACGGGGAGGGTACGATGAGCCAGCCGTCGAATGTGCCTCCCTGGCGGGGTCCCGCACATGCGGGACCCGCCCTACAGATCGGCACCGTCGCCGTCATCCGCCGTTCCTCCCCCTCCCCACGGGGAGGGGGCCGGGGGGTAGGCCGCCGTTGCCGTCCGCCGTTGACCGTCGCCGTGGTAGGAGCGGTCCCCTGACCGCGAGCCGTCGCCGTGCCGTGGCCCTGCCGTCCGTCGTCGCCGTGCCGGTCGTTGTTGCCGTGGTAGGAGCGGTCCCCTGACCGCGAGCCGTCCTTCGTTCCTGTCGTCGCCGAATGCCGCATGCCCGATGCCGAATGCCGCCGTTCCCACACCAGGAGTGACCCCCCATCATGTACGACCTCAACCCGCCGTACGTTATGATCCTCGACGAAGTGCTGCGCGATCCCCGCTCGCGCCGCCGCACCGAACGCTTCCTCAGTGCCCTCCCTCCCACTACCCCGGTGGAGACCGTCAGCCTCGACCAGTTCCCGCTCGTCGCTCGCGACCGCGGCTGGGCTGCGGCACGGCACGCGATGGGGATGGGCAACGCCATCGAGGACCCCGCACTGTTCCTCGGCCTGATGCGCTGGGACGGTGCGGAGCAGGAGCGGATGGCGCGCATCAAGGCGCTGTGGCCGGAGGCGGGGGGGCCGCTGCATGCCGCGCTGGGCTACGATGCGTTCACCTGGTGCGGCCCGGCGAGGCCCGGTCTGGGGATCTGCGACGACCTCATCTGCCGGCCGGCCTGGCGCATCCATCTCACCAATGGTTGCCCGCACCGCTGCTTCTACTGCGGTTTCGGCGGCGTCCTCACAGCCATGATGAACATCGAGGAGTACATCGAGCACCTCGCGGAGCTGGCCGAGGTGAACCCGTGGGAGAAGACGTTCCTGTTCGAGGACGACTCCGAGGCGCTGGCGCTCGAGCCCGAGTATGGTGCGGTGCCTGAGCTGGTCGAGTTCTTTGCCACGACTGAGGACCGCTACCTCCTCATCCACACGAAGAGCGCCAACGTCGACTTCTTCGCCGATCTCAGCCAGGAGGCCCGCGACCACACGATCATCGTGTGGAGCCTGACTGCCCGCACCCAGAGCGAGCTCATGGAACCCCGCTCGGCGACGATGGAAGAGCGCATCGAGGCGGCCCGCAAGTGCCATGAGATGGGCATCTGCACCCGCTACAAGTTCAAGCCGATTGTCCCCGTGCGGGGCTGGCGCGACGAGCTCGCGGAGATGACGCGCCTGGTGTTCGAGCGCTCGCACCCCGACCTCATCGCCCTGTTCACCCTCTGCTGGATGGACTACGAGCATCTCATCCAGATCTGCGACACCGACCTGCTCGACCCGGTCGCGCTTGAGGCCGCGCGGGTGGCGGCCCCGGAGATGAAGGGCACCCGCGTGCGCCCCTTCCCCGACCACATCCGGCAGGAGATCTACGACTTCTGCATCGACGAGATCCGCAGCTATGATCGCGACATCCCGATCGTGATCTGCACCGAGAACACGCGGCTGTGGGAGCGCCTCGGGCCACGCCTGGGCTATGGCCCGGAGGACTACCCGTGTGGCTGTGGGCCCCAGACCACACCGCACCTGCGCCGCCTCGCCGAGAGCCCGTGGCTGACCAGCAAGCCCGTCGGCGTCGCCGGCTACCCTGTCTAGCACTGTTGCCGTTGGCCGCCGCCGTCTGTAGGGCGGGTCCCGCAGGGCGGGACCCCGCCGCCGTGCCGTCCTCTG
>CAZIWQ010000320.1:3153-7197 GCA_964542355.1 uncultured Armatimonadia bacterium | reverse complement strand
AGCCACTCAGTCTGTCTCACCTGCCGGACAAGCCGGCAGGGGTCGTTACGGAATGCGCCTGTCGACAGTCCATGGACCACGCTCCTACGCTCCTACGCTCCTACGCTCCTGCCGTTCGCCCGCTCACAGCCCCTCCATGGCGACCTCGTACATCGCGATCAGGTTCTCCGCCCGGCAACTGTTGTCGGCCTCTGTCGTCGAGCCCATCAAGAAGCCGGGGTAGGCATCGCGGATCGCCTGTCGGCAGACCTCGCGCACCTGCTCCGGTGTGCCGTTGGAGAGCAGTTGGCTCATGTCGATCCCCCCTGCCAGGAAAAGCTGCGGGTACTTGTCACGCACCTCCCTGAGGTCCATGCCGGCCACCGTCTCGATGGGGTTGAGCCCATCGATCCCCGTCGCCACGAGGTCGTCCATCACCTCCATCAGGTAACCGTCCGAGTGGAACAGGCACTGGAACCCGTGCTCGTGCCAGGCGTCATTGAGGCGCTTCAGGCGCGGGAAGAACTCGCGCCGGAGCCAGGCAGGCGAATGCAGCAGCCGCTGTTTGCAGGCGATATCGCCGTAGGTGAGCACCGCGGGTGAGAACGAGACATCGGCGATGGCGTGGCAGGTGGCGAGGTGCAGTCGCGTGTAGGCCTCCAGTACCTCCGCGATCAGCCCGGGCACATCCGCCTCGACGTAGGCGAATAGCTCGAAGCCCAAGTGCACGCGGACGTCGTCGAGGCCGACCCCCATCTGCGTGAACAGGTGCACGGTGTCGCCGATGCGCGTCTGCAGCTCTCGGAAGCCCGTGTGATGGCGCTCGCGTGCCTCTTCCGGATGGCCCGCCACCTGCTCGGCCCGCCCCGTGAGGTCGACGATCAGGCGCTTGAGGTACGCCGTCGCTCCCGCGACGTCGTCGAAGGGGCGCTTCACGATCCAGGAGGTCTTCTCGCGCGCATCGACGTGGTACTGGATGCCGTAGCCATCGGTGTAGTCACTGTCGGCGAGCGGCCCGAACCCCGAGCCGCGGGTCGCATCCAGCATCTGGGCGATGGCCTTCCCGGTCATCCGGTCCACCGTCGCGCGTGTTGCGGGGTCCTCCGCCAGCGGCGGCAGCTTCTCGCCACTGAAGTGCTCGATGGCGCGGTCGCACAGCAGAATGTCGTACAGTGGCACACGATCAGTCTCCTGCCGGGCCATCGTGCGCTCGACCCGTTCGCGCTTGGTCATGAGGGCCATCAGGGTGCTCCCCTCGCGACCCGGCCGAAACGGCCACTGCCGGCCGGGTGTGTGGTGATCGAACGGCGGTGAGTGCCCTCTGCGGGCCTCTGAGCATAGCCTCGCGGCCTCCGAACGGCCTTCGGGCCGCGCTTCCCGGGCAAGCCGCCGCGCCGGCGGGCAGCGTTGCCATCGTAGCAGAGATCACGGCCCGCCACAATCCATTCGCGGCCGTCGCGAGCGGAACGCCGACCGGTGGCGGCAGGGAAGTCCGGCCGGATCGCGAAGTGAGGCCGGTGCCTTGCGCCGCATCAGTCCCGTCACCGCCTGCACAGCCAAGGAGTGCGCCACCCATGAATGACACGCTTGCCGCCATGTCCCTGCGTGAGAAGATCGGCCAACTGATCTGTGCCTGCTCCGGCGATTGGCCCGCCCTCGAGACGGTCGTAGCACAGGGCGGCGCCGGGTCCGTCTACGGCTGTCTCGGCCGCCAGGGCTACACCGCCCGTGCGGCCGCCGAGCTCATCAACCACCTCCAGCAGGCCGCGAAGTACCCGCTCCTGTTCGTCGGCGAGCAGGAGCACGGCAGTCACCACAACTTCATCGGCGGCACCGAGCTCCCCGCCTATATGGCCATCGGGGCTACTCGCTCGTCGGAGTTGGCCTATGAGTTCGGGGGCATCAATGCGCGCGAAGGCCGGGCCGTGGGCTACAACTGGATCTCGTGCCCGACCGTCGATGTCAACATCGAACCCGCCAACCCCATCATCAACACGCGCTCCCTGGGGGAGGACCCCGCGCTGGTCGCCGAGCTGGGTATGGAGAGCTGTCGGGCCATCGTCGAGCAGCGCGGGCTCACGTGTGTGTGCCACTGCCCGGGGCACGGGGCCACGAAGCTCGACTCGCACCTGAAGCTCGAGTCGGTGACGCGCACCGAGCAGGAGCTGTGGGAGGTGGAGCTTGCGCCCTACCGCGCGGCGATCCCCCGGGGCTACATGAACTGCATCATGACCGCCCACATCCACTATCCGGCGTGGGAGCCGGAGGACGGCCTCCCCGCGACACTATCGCGACGCGTGCTCACGGGCGTCATCCGTGAGCGCCTGGGCTTCACCGGCCTCTTCGCCACCGACGGGATGGGGATGAAGGCCATTGCCGACAACTTCCCCGGGGGCGAGGCCGCGGTGCGCGCCGTCGAGGCCGGCTGCGATATCCTCCTTGTCTCCGACATCGCCGCGACGACGGAGGCGCTGCTCGGGGCCGTGACGAGCGGCCGCCTCCCCGAGAGCCACATCGATGCCGCGGTGGGGCGCATCCTCGCCGCCAAGCAGTGGATGGGCCTGTTCGAGAGCCGCCTGGTGGACGTCGCGCAGGTGGACACGGTGGTCGGCTGCCCCGCGCACACCGCGACAGCCAAGCGCATGGCGCGCGAAGCCGTCACACTGCTGCGTAATGAGGGCCTGCCACTGAGCCCCGCCGCGCGGACACTGGTGCTGGGAGATGCGGGCGAGGGCCTGGTGGCGGAGGTCAAGCGGCGGAACCCGGCTGCGGTCGGACTGGACATGGCCGCTGCCGCCGACACCGCCGCCCTGCGCGATGCGGTGCGAGAGGCCGATGCCATCATCATCGGGCTGGTGACGCGGGTCCGCTCCTCGGACGCGGGGAGTGCACGGCTGGGCGACGAGTTGCCGGCCCTGGTGCGCGAGGTCGTGGCCCTCGGGAAGCCGACAGCGCTGCTGGTGCTGGGCAACCCGTACCTGGCGGCCGACCTGCCGGAGACGGCGGTGTGCCTGTGCACCTACAGCGAGTGCCCGGATTCGGTCGAGGCGGCGACGATGGCACTCTACGGTGAACTGACGCCAAGCGGCAAGCTCCCGGTGACGGTGTCGGCGACGTACCCGTACGGGTTCGGGCGGTGACGGGTGCCGATGCGCAGGCGGCATGCCGGGCACCTCACTGCAGAATCCGCCCGGAGGGGTTCCTCTCATCACCCTGCTTTTGGTATAATGTCGCGGTGTGCTCCCTATGCTAGGGTGGGCGCGTGGAACCAAATGAAGGAGGCGACTGACGTGAAGAGACTGTTGGTAGTGGTCGTCCTGCTGAGCCTTGCGGGCGCCGCACTCGCCGCCGGGGCGCCGGAAGTCACAGCCCCCAAGGACGGCGACAAGGTCGGCCCGAACATCGACGTCGTCGGGAAGACCGATGGCAAGCAGTTCGTCGTCATTATCACCGACGTGTATGTTGCCGGCAAGGCGGAGGCCCTCGGCTCCGTCCCGGGACACCGGCACTGGACCGACGAAGAGGGCAACTTCAACCTGCGCATCGCCACGCCGCGTGTGCGCAACACGGATGACAGTGCCCTGACCTACAAGATCCGTGTCTTCTCCGCCCGCCCGGGCGAGCCGAAGAGCGCGGAGACCGTGATCACCTGCACCGCCAAGTAGCAGGCAACACGGGTGGGGCCTGACCGCGGCATCCCTGCCGGGATGCCGGCGGACCGGGCCATGAGCACGATCGCACTGACGAGTTGTGCCGCTTGCCCGCCACCGAAACGATGGTGCGGCGGCGGCCAGTCTCACTGACGAGGCCGGTCCCTACGGACCGGCCTCGTCTGCTGGTGGCGGGGGACGGCCGGAGCGTGGGAGCGTGGGAGCGTGGGAGGACGGCACGGCAACGGCGGCGCGGGACAGGTTCGCGCCCGACAAACGGCAACGACAACGGCTCGCGGTCAGGGGACCGCTCCTACCACGGCAACGACACGCCGCCGGCAACGGCGGCGCGGCCTCCAGGCTACGCGGGGCGGTCGTCCCCGTCTTCATGCTCCGGGTCCGCCGTCGTGGGGTA
>CAZIWQ010000320.1:0-3053 GCA_964542355.1 uncultured Armatimonadia bacterium | reverse complement strand
GCTACGCGGGGCGGTCGTCCCCGTCTTCATGCTCCGGGTCCGCCGTCGTGGGGTAGTGGGCGCGCGGGTGACGCGCATCGTAGACCTGGCGGAGGCGTTCGGTCGACACATGGGTGTAGATCTCGGTCGTGGCCAGGCTGGCATGCCCGAGCAGCTCCTGGATCACGCGCAGGTCGGCCCCCCCCTCCATCATGTGCGTCGCAAACGAGTGCCGCAGCGTGTGGGCGGAGGTCTCGCGCGGCACCCCGGCACCCGGCAAGTAGCCCTTGAGGAGCTGGTGGAACCGCATCCGCGTCATTGGGCGCCCCAGGCGCGTGAGGAACAGCCCCTCTTCGGCCGGGTCGCGGACGAACGTTCCCCGTGCGACGGTGGCCCAGTGGCGCACCAGCGCGAGCGCCGGGGCCGCGATCGGGACCACCCGGTCCTTGTCGCCCTTCCCGCGGACCCGCAGCGTGCCGCGCTCGAAGTCGATGTTGTGCATGCGTAGTGACACGAGCTCGGAGACGCGCAGGCCGGTGGCGTAGAGCAGAGTCAGCATCGCGGCATCGCGCAGCCCCTCCGGGGTCGTCACATCCGGAGCCGCCAGGAGTGCCAGGCACTGCTCAACCGTGAGCGCGATGGGGAGGCGTTTGGCGGGGCGCGGGGTGTCGATGTTGGCCGTGGGATCGGTGGCGGTGCGCCCCTCGCGCACCAGGAACCGGTGCACCTGGCGCAGGCTGCACAGCTTACGGGCAACACTGGTGCGCTGGAGGCCGAGCTTACGCGCGAGCGTCTCGAGGTAGTCGATGACATCGCGCCGCGAGGCGTCGAGGTAGCTCGCGCACCCTCTCCCGTGGAGGAAGTGGGCGTAGTGCTCGAGGTCGCGGGTGTATGCCTCCACCGTGCGGTCCGCGAGCCCGCGTTCCACGACGAGGTAGTCGATCAGCGCGTCGATCTGCCGGTGGAAGCCCTGCAGGTGATGTGGCATCTACCGCTCCCCAATGGCCTGCGCGAGCGCGGCCGCCTCCTCCGGCATCAGGTCGTGCTGCGCTTTGCCGCCGACGATCCCGCGCACGAACACGCGGCAGGTATTGAGGTCGTAGATCGAGGTCAGCATGAGGCCATTGTCGCGGTTGTCCAGCATGCACAGGGCGAAGCTGAGCTGGCCGCGAATGGACTCATTGGCGTCGTAGCGCACGAGACCGACGCGACGGATGGCACGGGTCACGACGCGGTTGACCTCGACCATCTGCAGCTCGAGCTGTCCCATCTTGCGGCCCACCGTCTCCAGTTGGGAGAAGATGGCAGCGAACGCCTCCTCCGGGGTCTTCCCCTGCACGCGTTGCGCCAGCCCGCGGATGTCGGGCGTCACCTCCGCCAGCCGCGCGTGGGAGCGGCGGCTCTGCACCAGGGCGATGGTCGCCAGCGCGAGCGCCACCACCGCCGTTGCCAACGCCGACCAACTGACGTAGTCCATGGTCAGAAGTCCTTCTGGTCCTGGCGGCGGCGGACGGCGCGGCGATCCAGCGTCACCGTCACTCCCCGCGCGATCTCCACGTCAATGGTCTTGTCGCCGACCGCACTGATCTTGCCGAACAGTCCCCCCACCGTGATGATGGGATCACCGGGCGCGAGCGTGCGCACCAGGTCCAGGTGTTGCTTCTGGCGCTGCTGCGTGGGGCGGATGACCGTCACCCAGAACAGCACGAGTAGTCCCACCATGAAGACCGCGGGAATGATGAGTTGCTGCCAGTCGCCGGACGCGGGCATGTCGACACCTCAATGCTGCCGCCGTGAGCGGACTAACTACGGCTCGATGACGGCCTTGATGACCTGATCCTTGTTCTCATCCACCCACGCGATGGCCCCGGGGACCTCGCTCAGAGGGTAGCGATGGGTGATCAGCGACTTGAGGTCCACCTTGCCACCGGCGATGAGATCGATGGCCAGGGGATAGCAGTTGGCGTAGCGGAACAGGCCGGAGACGGTCAACTCGCGCTCCACCATCCGCTGGAGTGGGATCGGGGGCAGCTCGACGGTGAAGTTGCCCACGAGCTGCACGGTGCCACCGCGCCGGACCACCTCGACAGCATCGTGCACCGCGGGGATCGTGCCGGAGCACTCGAACACGACATCCACGCCGCGCCCCCCGGTGATCTCGCTGACGGTGTTCTGCAGGCTGGCTGTCCGGAGGTTGACGGTGTGGGTGGCTCCGAGCCGGGCGGCCCGCTCGAGGCGGGAGGGGACCATGTCGCTGACGATGAGGCGTGTGGCCCCGCACGCGCGTGCCGCCTGGAGGGCGCACAGCCCGATCGGGCCGGAGCCGCTCACGAGCACCCAGTCGGCGGCGCGGACACCGGCCCGGCGCGCCGCGTGGAGGCCGACTGCGAACGGCTCCACCATCGCCCCCTCCTCCAGCGATACCCCCTCCGGGAGCGGGAACAGGTAGTCTGCCGGCCAGGCCAGGTACTCCGCGAACGCCCCGTCGTGGGGAGGGCATGCCAGGAACGTGACGCTCGCACACAGGTTGTAGCGTCCCGTCTTGCAGAACTCGCAGCGGCGGCAGGTCGCGCCGGGCTCGATCGCCACCCGGTCGCCCACCCGCAAATGGGTGACCTCGGCTCCGACAGCCACGACAGTGCCGGCGGCCTCGTGCCCGAGACTCATCGGCGCCGTCACCACGAACTCGCCGATCTTCCCGTGGCGGAAGAAGTGGACATCTGAGCCGCAGATGCCGCAGGCGCCGATGCGCACGAGGCACATGTCGGGTGCTGACACTTCCGGCCGGGGGACCTCCTCCACCCGCAGGTCGTTGATCCCGTGCAGGACACCAGCCTTCATGGTCTGACTCATTGTCACTCGCCCCCGATGTGATGACGACGTGCAAAGCTGTTCGCTGCTGCCGTCTGTGCAATCCCTAAGCCCTGTCAAGGCCGTTGACATTTGCCACCTGCCGACGTTGGCGTGCGTCGTACCGGCCTCACCCCCCGGCCCCCTCTCCGTCCCGGAGAAGGGGTGCCTGAGGGTGGGTGCCGGGTGTCGCTCACGGGTGGCCTGCGGACACAGCGACACGA
>CAZIWQ010000319.1:0-7200 GCA_964542355.1 uncultured Armatimonadia bacterium | reverse complement strand
AGTCGCAGTACCAGTTGCCGAACCGCCACCCCAGGTTGATCCGCGTCTGCTGCCCGGAGGGCAGGGGGCTGACCCAGTCACCAGGGAACTTGCCCTCCTGGTCGCGGACCTGCTCCTTCCCGTCCAGATAGAGCTTGACCCGCTGCTCATCCCACGTGACGACCACATGGTGCCACTCGCCAGGCTTCCAGTGGGTAATGTCGCCCTCGGCACTGCCGTCGAGATGTCCGACGTGGTCCTTCAGCCGTACCCGTAGTTCGTTGTAGATCGTGCACAGCTCCAGGCCGTCGATGAGGGGAGTCGCCCCTTCCACGTGGAAGACGCCGCGCGGCGCCGGGTTGGTGGCGTTGGCGGTGAAGTTCGGCCGGAGCCACAGCTCGATGCTCCCCGGGGCACGCAGTAGCTCGGGATGCGCTGGCAGCCAGACGTAGCCCCCCTTGCCGACGGCGACGGCCTGCCCCGCTCTTCCGGGCACGAAGCGGATCTTGCCCACCGCCTGCCCACTGACCTCGCCTGCCGGAGTGGTCACCTCCAGGTCACCCTCGAAGCCTGCGCGGAGGAACACTTCAGGACGAGGGCCGGTGGGCGGGGCGCTCGGGGCCTGCTCAACTCGGGAGGGCGAAGGCGGCAGATTGTCGCCGGTCAGGTGCTCACGCGCCAGGTAGGCCGCAGTATGTGGCGAGTAGCGCGCATCGATCGAGAACACCTTGCCATCAGCATCCCCCATCACCCGCACCCGGCTGGCAAACATCCGCACCGCGACCGCCAGGTAGCGGGGATCGCCCGTGATCTCGTACCCGACCCGGAAGGCATCCACCGCCAGCATGTTGAGATCGGCGATCCCGTCCTGTCGGTGCTTGCGGTTCATGGCGTTGAACTCGTACACGAACCCATCGGTCTTCGGGTTCCACATGTGGTCGATAAGCCAGTTGAGGCTGGTAACGATCACCTGCTTCATGCCCGGGTCGCCGGTGATCTCGTAGTACTTCGAGAGCCCGTTATGCAGCTCACCGGTCATGAACAGCTTGCAGCCGTCCATCATCCACGAGCGCCACCAACTCCCCTCGCGGTACGCGGCGACGGGGTCCTGCGCGTAGAGCTTGATGTACTCGACAACCTTCCGGGCGGCCGCCAGGTACTTGTCGTCACGGGTGACCTCGTACGCGCGGCACAATGCGAGCAGTGGCCAGCCCAACTGCCGCTCGGCGCCCGCGAGGATCCCCCGGATCCTCCCGTACCCGTCGCCATCGGCGATGGTGGCCGTGGCGTCGGCGATCAGCCGCACGGCCTCGAGGCTGCGCTCGTCACCGGTGAGATAGTACATATCGGCCGGGCAGTCGGTGAAGATGTGCCCCCACTCCAGGCCGGTGGTGACCGCCTCGTGCGTCTCGGCATACTCAGTGTAGCCGTGGAAGCGCTGCTCGCCGTTCTCCTGGTTCACGTCGATGTCGATGAAGTGCTGGTTGCAGGCCACCGCAAAGTCATAGTACTCGCGTCGCCCGCTGCGCAGGTACTGGAGGAAGCAGGCGTGGCCGGTGTCGTACTCGAGATCGCCCCGCGTCAGATCGAGTTGGGCCGCACACCCCGGGAGCTGTGCACAGTGCCGTCGGTCAGCACCACCCGCACCGGCGTGCCACCCGTCAGCACGCGCCGCAGGCCGCCGGCCTCATGCAGCTCGACGTCCCCCACCACCGTCAGGTCGGTCTTCGGGACGGTGATCCGCAACGCACCCGTGTCGACGATGACGCGCTCCGCCTCGTCCTGCACCGCCAGCGGAGCACTGGGGGCGGGTGGCGCCCCGGCGGCCAGGTAGTAGGTCGCCTCGCCCCCGGCCGGGCAGTCGGCGGGGAACTGCACCAGCAGCCAGCGCACGCTCCCGTCGGGCCATTGTCCCAGCACCCGGGTCTGCGTTGGCAGCGCCTGCCCCCCCTCGGTCGTGACGTGCATCGGCTCAGAGGGCGGCAACACTCCCCGAGCAAAGGGAATGCCCGAGCAGAGCACCTCCCCCGCCCGAGCGGCCGGTAGCACGTCGGCCACATGCAGTGCAATCCGCACCGGCGCTTTCTCTCCCTCCGCCGCAAAGGACAGAGCCGTCAGGGCCAGCGACACAACGAGCAGGCCAAACAGCAATGTGCAGGCAGCCATAGGTGCTCATCCCCCGAACTCATAGCGGACCACCGATCGATCGGCGATCGGTGTGAAGGTCGTGCTCGCCGCGGTGGACTGCAGCGCCAGCGGGCCCGCCGACTCGCGGTCGACAGCCAGGCGGATCACGTGGCCGGATGCGAAGTGCGGCAGACCGGCCCACATGTGCGAGGGAACCAGGGCGACCGGGCCGGAAGGCGCCAGGACCTGGTAGACCAGCACCCCCTCGCCCTGCCGGCGGAACCCCAACGCCCCATCTGTCTTCACGAACCCGAAGTCATGCACCTGCGGGGCATAGACGAACGCCTCGTCGAGCGAGCGCAGGCTGTCGACGACGTAGCCGCCCGGCGCCAGCGCACGGTACTGCTCGAACCCCTCGCCACGCACCAGGTAGCCCCAGTGGGGGAGGCGGAACCCCTCGACCTCCCACACCGGCTCGCGCTGGTTGACCCAGACGGTGGTACCGTTGTCGTAGTGCACGCAGGTCCGGCCGGGGTCCTTGTCGCCGAAGTCGGTGCTGCGGATGCGGCTTAGGCCGAGCTGCCGGTTCAGGCGCGTGGTGAGCCACCACATGAACAGACGCCACGTGTTGTCCTGGTAGTCCTCGCCCGGCGTGTAGCACGAGATCAGCTCACTGCGGCCGGTGAGCACGCACAGTGCCAGCCGCTTGCGTAGCGGGCTGACGGGGTCAGCCCATTGCCCGCCGAAGTTGATCCCATGCGGGCCGACAGAGAAGTTGGCCAGCCGCTGGCGATGCATCGCCTCGATCAGCGGGTAGTAGGCCCACCTGTCGGCATTCATGCCGTAGGTGTCGGCGGTGGGGTAGCTCACGAAGGCCCCGGCATCCATCGACCCCACGTACGACTCGCCCCCGCCTTCCGAGTACACCGGGGCGCCCTCGAAGTGGTCGCGCAGATAGTTGAAGTAGGCCGCGGTGTGAGCCTGCCAGTCACGCACCGGGTAGGTCTTGCCCTCCCAGTCCATGTACTCAGTGGGGCGGAACGAGGCATGCACGTCCACGTACACGGCTTCGGGCCCCAGCTCCTGCTTCGCAATCGCGAGGTTGAAGATGCGATCGTTGGGGTTCGACCGGTGATGCAGGGCCTGCTGACGGATCATGCCCCACTCGATGTACTTGTGCGGGAGGCACTGGGCGCAGGCCTTCCAGCCCCGCGCGAGCTGCCCGGGCACCGCGTAGCGCATCCAGTGGGGATCGAAGTTGGTGCACCAGTACTGCTGTGGGATCTGCGAGCCCGAATCGTAGGTGTCCGCCGACTGCTCGTAGTAGGAGTACAGCGTTCCTGGCGCGATACGGTGCACAATCGCCTTGTCACCGGCGACCGGGTAGTAGCTCAGGTAGATGAACTCCCGGGCCCCGCGAGCGACGAAGTCGGCCAGCAGCCACCGGCTCGAGGGGTCGGTGAGTGGCTGGTTGCGCGGGGCCATGAACACGCAGCGCCCGGGCAACAGCGGCAGCGTGCTCGGCGCGGCCAACGGCAGGGCGTCGGAGTAGCGGCGGAGCGCCACATCCCGTGCGTGCGGCGAGGCACCGGCCGCGGTCTCCCCCGCCACGGCCATCGTGTAGGTGACCTCCGGCCCCGACCAGGTGACGAGGTCGTAGCGGCCCTGGTCCGGGTCGAACGTGATCTCGCGGGGGAACAGGTCGCTCCCAACAATCGCCGCCACGCCATTGTCGAGCACAAACCCCAGGGCGCGGGTCACCGCGTTGTCAGGGCGCGAGACGTGGAACTTGTGCGGGCCGATGAGCGCGAGACTGGTGGCGAAGTATGCCTCGCGGGCACGTGTGCCGGCGCCGAAGTAGTCGCCGAAGCCCAGGGCGTCGAGGTGCTGGCCCGGCCGGCCGGCCACGATGGCGAACGTGAAGACCCCGTCGGCCGGGGAGGCGATCGTGATGTCGACCGGCACCGTGGTCTCGGTCGCCTTGCGCTCCAGGAGGTGATGCGCAACAAGGCGCGTGCCCTGTGCCTCGACCCGGGCCGACTGCACCGTCCAGTCCCATGCATGCGAGCCGTCGATGGCTACGTAGAAACCGTCGAAGGCGAGCTTGCGGCCGGCCACCTCCAGGTACACCGGGCGTCCCATGAGGCCGGTGCTGGCGGAACAGGCAATCCCGGCCGACTGACCGGTGCGCAAGTAGGCCAGACCGGAGGCCGCATCGATCCCGGCCACTGCGACGCGGCCGGGCTGTCCCGGCACTGCGCGGACCGAAGCCTCGAGCCGGGTGAGTGCGCTCCCTGCCGGCACGGCGTCGAAGCCGGGCCACAGGACCGGCGCCGTGGGGAAGGTGATATCGTGCCGCCCCGCGGCGAGATCGATGCGGTAGACGGCGTAGCGCTGCGGGGTGTCCCCGGTGACGACGAGGTCGCCCACCCGCGTCCACGCGGTCCCGGGCGAGCCCTGCTGCAGAGCGACGAACGCGCGCGCCGGCTCGGACAGGCCGATGACGAAGCGCTGCTGGTCGGCGGCCGCCTGGTAGCCCACCATCGTGGGCATGGCGGGAGGCAGGGACTGGATCACCGCTGGCCTATCGGCGAAGGGCCTCGCGCCCGCGGCAAGCAGGTAGCCGGAGCCGAACAGCCGACACGTGGGCACGATGATGCGGGGCACCGTCGTGCCCGGCGGGGCGTCGAAGGTGACTTCCAGGCACGGGCGATCCTGGTCCATCTCATAGTCGGTGCTGCGCAGGTACTTGAAGTCCGCCTGCTCCGCCACGCTCTTGAGCAGCACGCCATGGTTGCGCTCCGGGTGCGCCAGCCAGTCCTGCACCGTCTCGGGACGGAGGGACCACTGCACGGGGCCGCGCGCCTGGTCCAGCTTCGCGGAGCTCTCCGGCTGTGGGTCAAAGTCGACCCCGGGCTGCCCGAGCGGCGCCGCCCATTTCTCCTGCGCGCTGCGCCGCGCGCCGGTCGCGCTCTGCCAGTCCCACGGCACCAGCACGCGGTGCATCGTGACTTCGGCGGCTGCGGTCAGCCCGCGCGGCTGCCTGACCATCCGCACAGTGGCCGCCCGGATCGTGCTGCTGGCGGGGATGATCGACAGGTCGAACCGCAGCAGGGCGCGGTAGACGAACTGCCGGTACTGGGCGTCGGGGTGGTTGCCGACGATGAGCGTCGGGTTCCCCGCCTCCGGAGCCCCGCCACCCAGCCAGATGTAGGTGTCCGTACAGAAGGCGGAGCCTCGCAGCGCCAACGTCGCCGCCGCGACGCTGCTCGTTGCCCCCACGAGCAGACCCGCCGCCATGGCGACTGCGAGCCTCATTGGTGCACCCATCGCGATCCCTCCGGGTGACGCGGCGCCGATCACGCGGTCAGTGTCCGATCGATCGCAGGTACTGCCGATTGCGCCGAATGGCGGCGACACCGTCGGCACGCGCCGCCTCGGACTCCTCCTCGGCCACCACCCACCCATCGTAGCCCGCTTCGGCGAGCACGGTCATGACCGCCGCAAAATCGCACAGCCCCTCCCCCAGGCCCACCCAGTTCCGCGCTGCGTCGGCATCCTTCAGGTGCAGGTGAGTGATGCGCGAGAGCCACGTCCGCAGGCAGGCTAGCAGGTCCTGGCCCCCGCGCACGATGTGCCCGGTGTCGGGGCCGAAGCTGACCAGCGCGGGGTCCAGGCGGGTGAGCAGGTACTCGTACTCTGCCGCGCTTTCCAGGAGGGAGCCATAGTGGGAGGACGTTGACGGAGACCCCGGCGGCAGTGCCCCGGCGGCCAACCTCGTTGTAGAAGGCGATTGCCTGGTCGAGCTTGTCCCGGGCCCCCTCCCGCGACAGGCTCGCGGCTCCGCCCAGGCCTAGTCGCGGCGCGGGGAAGTGCGCCACGAACTCGATGGCGTGCCGCGCCCCCGCGAGGTCCGGCTCCCAGCGGGATGCGTCGGTGAACCCCGAGGATGAGGCATAGGCGAAGGCCGCAAGCTCCAGGTTCCGCCGGGCAAGCTCCGCAGCGAAGTCCGCCGGCCGCTCCCCAAACTCGGCGATCATGGTGTTCGTGATCTCGATCCCCTCGTAGCCGGCCTGCGCCACCCAGTCGAGGATGTCGGTCACTTTCCCCTGCCATCCGTCGCCCAGCATCTCCCAGGTGTAGGTCTGGCATGCGACACGAACGGTAGCCATCCTACCATGCTCCCTGTGCTAGTAGAGGTCCATGTACTCCATGATGATCCGGATCGCCCCGACCCGCATGTCGCCGTTGAGCGTGTCATTGCCCGCAACCTGCTGGGCAACATTGGCCTCGCCGGCCGCACTTCCCAGCAGGCTGTGCTGGGCCACGGCCAACGCGTGGATCATCGCCGCCGTCGTGCTCCGGGGGAGCTTGGCGCGAGCCTGCTCCAGCAGCGGGAGGGCGCGCTCCGGATGCTGGTAGTCATCCATCAGCGTGAGGTACCCGACGACCAGGAGCTCGTCACCACGCAGCGGCTGCGGCTGGCAGGCCCCGCGCGCCCGCCCCGGGCGCAGTTGCATGTAGAGCTCGGCATTGTGCTTGCCGTCGATGTTCCACGACAGCGCGTTGACCACTGCCGCCTTCACGTCCAGGGCGACACTCGGGGAGCCCAGGTACTGCGCCAACTGGGCGCTCATCACACCCGACTTCTGGGCGGCAGCCACGGCCCGGTAATCCATGTACGCTTTGCAGAACGGGGTCGAAGTGACGGGAGAGTCCGCCACCGCGACCGTGCCCGCAAGTGCCACCCATACCACGCCGCATGCCAGGACACAGGCCATCGTCTTCACTGCAATCACCTCGGAGCTCGTGCGCCACGGGAGCGGCCCGACGACGGGAGCACAGGCCGCCTGACCCGCCGCGCTGGTGGGGACGGAGGTTGTCAGGTCGTGGGAGTTGAATTCGCTCACCTCACGGCCGCGACCTGCCGGCAGTCGCTGCGGACGACACCGGCATGTCTGCCTCACCCCCTGCCACCAGAGGCGCCTGTATAGGCCCTGCAGGCCGCCGCGGAGGGGCCGGACACAAGACCGCGCCGTATGCGGTCGCCGCGTAGGTCGAGCGTCTCGCTCGACAAGACCCGCCGACCGGGAC
>CAZIWQ010000318.1:0-7225 GCA_964542355.1 uncultured Armatimonadia bacterium | reverse complement strand
GTCTCGCTCACCTGCCCGACAAGCGGGCAGGGGTCGAACGGCCTGCATGCCCCGCTACGAGCTTCCGCGACAGGAACTGGTGAGGGGGCTGGCCGCCCAGTCGGTGTGAGACCCGGCAGGGGCGGCAGAACCGGCGTAGACAGCTCCAGGACGGCTTCTGCCGCCCCTTGTGGGCTCTTGTGGAAGGTGGGGGCGCCGGAATCCACCGGCTTCCGCCGGTGGCAAGTGGCGGCCGCCCTCCGGGCTACAACGGCTGCGCCCGTGTGTCCTGGGATGTCGCCCTGTGGGCCGCTGTCAACCAGCGGAATCATCCTTGACGGAGCACCAGGGGTCCGGCCGAAAAGGCCACTTCCGGCCGGCCCCCGAGGCGTAGCGGCCGGCTGAGTGCCCTCCAGAGCCATTCCGGGGTGGCTTCGCGGCCTCAGAACGACTTCTCGGCCGCTCTTCTAGCTGCCCGCGTGCGCAGCGCATGGGAAGACGCCTTCGGGGTCGTAGACGGGCCGCCCGCCGACCATTGTCGCCACCACTCGCACCTGTGCGAGCTCCGCCACAGGCAGTGCCAGCAGATCGTGAGAGAGCACGACAAGATCCGCGAGCTTCCCCGGCTCCAGACTCCCCCGGAGCCGGTCATCTCCGCCGGCGTATGCCGCATCGATCGTGTAGGCCCGCAAGGCCCGAGCGACCGTCAGCCGCTCTGTCGGGTACCAGCCGGCGGGGGGGGTGCCGTCCCGGCGCTGCCGTGCGACGGCCGAGCGCAGGCCGAGCAGCGGGTCCATCGTCTCAACCGGAGCGTCCGAGCCGAACGCGAGGCGGGTGCCGGCCTGCAGCAGGGAGCTGAGGGGAAACGCCCAGCGGCTGCGGGCCCCCACCTGCCGCTCGCAGGTGTCGATATCGGCGAGCATGTGGGCGGGCTGGACGGAGGCGATGAGTCCCGCGCGGGAGCAGCGGGCGATATCCGCGGGATGGAAGTGCTGCGCGTGCTCGAGCCGGTGGCGGGGCCACGGCTCCGGTGTCTCCGCCCGGACGCGCTCAAACGCGTCCACGGCGGTGCGCACGGCGCGGTCGCCGATGGCATGGAGGGCGACGGCGAGGTGAGCGCGTGTCGCCCGGCGGATGAGCTGTGCGAGATCATCCGGCTCCATCGTGAGCAGGCCGCGGTTGCTGCTGCCCTCGAACGGCTCGAGCATCGCGGCGGTCTGCGCTCCCAGCGCGCCATCGAGGAAGGCCTTGATGCCGCCGATACGCACCCATTCATCCCCGAAGCCGGAGCACAGCCCCAGCCGCTCGGCGCATTCGAGCGCCGGCGCGGCGAGGTAGCGTGTAACGCGCAGGCTCAGCTCGCCACTGTCGCGCAGGTCCTGCACGGCACGCAGGGCATTGCCGACCTCGCAGTTGTGCACCCCGGTGAGGCCGAGGGCTGCGGCCCGGGGCAGTGCCGCGCGCAGGGCTCGGCGGGTTGCCTCCAGGCCGGCCGGGGGCACGTGCTCCCACACCAGGGCCATCGCCGCCTCCTGGAACACCCCCGCGGGCGCGCCGTGAGCGTTGCGTAGGATCCGTCCCGCGGGCGGGTCCGGGGTTTCGGCCTCGATCCCCGCGACGCGCATGGCGGCGGAGTTGGCCCACACCGAGTGCCCGTCATGGGAGGCGAGGGCTGCCGGGATGTCGCCCGTGAGGGGGTCGAGGTCGGCGGCGGTGGGAAAGGCGCCGCCGGGCCAGCGGTTCTTGTCCCACCCGCGCCCGCGCAGCCAGTCGGAGGGGCCGAGGTGGCCGGCCCGCTCGCGGATGCGACCGAGTGCTGCCTCGAGCGTCGGGGTCCCCTCGAGGTCGACCTGGTAGCCGCTGGCAACCAGGGCCCAGGAGGACAGGTGCACGTGGCAGTCGATGAAGCCGGGACAGACGAACCGCCCGCCGAGGTCGACGGTGCGGGTCGTCGGCCGCGCGAGCACAAGCACCTCATCGTCGGTCCCGACGGCAACGAGCCGGTCTCCCCGGATGGCGAGCGCACCGGCCCGCGTATCGCGCGCGTCGCAGGTGACGATGCGGGCATTGTGGAGGATGAGGTCGGCGGGCATGGTGGGTCGCCTACTTGGCCG
Source organism: uncultured Armatimonadia bacterium (assembly GCA_964542355.1). Lineage (GTDB taxonomy): Bacteria > Armatimonadota > Zipacnadia > Zipacnadales > JABUFB01 > CAZIWQ01. Next base: position 5,132 of record CAZIWQ010000318.1, on the reverse strand, counting down.
GCGGCGCCTGCTTCCACGGCGGTCCCCCGGGCTGGTGGTAGGGCAGCGGCACATACTCCACCGACGGCCGCCCGCGCTGCGGCTGGGGGTACAGATCCATCAGCTCATGCACCACCGGCGGCAGGTCGGTGCTGATGCCAAGCCCCAGCGTGCGCCCTTCATCGACGGTGATCGGGTAGTCGTGCGTCCAGCGACCATCGGTCAGGACGGTGGCAAGCTGCTCCGCCTTGTCGCTCCCGATGCCGGCCAGCAGGTGGTCGACGATGCAGGCGCGCACCTGGTTGATGGCCTTGCGCGACATGTCGGCGAGGATCAGGGTCTGGTCATCGATCTCGCTCACGGGCTTCTGTTCGAGGACCTTCAGGATTGACACCGCGGGCGAAGACCCGACCTGCGGATCCACGGGCCCGAGGACGGCGTCGGGGTCCATCACGATCTCATCGCAGGCGATGGCGATCAGCGTGCCGCCGGACATCGCGTAATGGGGGATGAAGGCCGTGACCTTCGCCGGGTGGCGCTTGAGGGCGTGCGCGATCTGCCCCGCCGCCAGCACCATCCCTCCCGGCGTATGCAGGAGGATGTCGATCGGCATGTCCCGCGGGGTCAGCCGGATCGCCCGCAGGACGCTCTCGGAGTCCTCGATGTTGATGAAGCGCATCAGCGGCAGCCCGAGGAAGCTCAGACTCTCCTGGCGATGGATGAGAGTGATGACACGCGAGCCGCGCTCTTTCTCCATGCGGGCAAACAGACGCAGGCGGGCGGCCTCCAGCAGGCGCTGTTGGGCCATGGGGAGGAACATGCTCCCGATGACGATGATCCAGATGAGGGTGCTGACATCCACGGTAGGTACGCTCCCTTCCTGTGTGGGCAAACGCCAGAGACCCGCGGGGTGCTCCGTGTGATCCGATAGCGCCCGTGGGCGCCGGCTGCGCCCGCGTGGCATACGACTTCGGCGCTACGCCAGTAGACGCCAGTAGCTCAGAGCGGCGAGAAGCAGTACAGGTTGCCGTCGTTGCTGCCGACGAAGACGGAACCGGCGGAGGCCGCCGGTGAGGACTGCACCTCACCGCCGGTCTCATACTCCCAGACCATGACTCCGCAGTCACCCTCGACAGCGTAGAGCTTGTGGTCATGGGACCCGCAGTAGACAATCGTGCCGCTGACGAGCGGGGAGGCATGGACCCAGTCACCGGTCGGGAAGCGCCAGCGGAACGCGCCGGAGCCGGCTTCCAGGGCGTAGAGATAGTGATCGCGCGAACCAATGTACACGATGTCGTTGCACACCGCGGGTGAGCCGTGGATCTCGCTTTCGGTCTGGTATTCCCACAGCTTCTGACCGGTCGGGGCATCGAGACAGTACAGCCGGTGATCGGTGGAGCCGACATAGACGCGCTCATCTGCGTAGGCGGGTGCCCCGGGGATCTCGCCACCGGAGAGGAACTCCCAGATGACGCGTCCGGTGTTGGCGTTGACGGCATACAGGCGATGGTCGCTGGAGCCCACGTAGATTGTGCCATTCCAGTAGGCGGGCGAGGAGAAGATCTCGCCGCGCGACCGGAAGGCCCAGATCTGCTGTCCGCTCTGGGGGTGAATGGCATACAGGCGGCCATCGCAGGCGCCGAAGAACACGAGCTTGCGCCACGCGCCGGGGCCGGAGACGATCTCGCCCGCGGTCGTGAACTCCCACAGCCGGCGGCCGCTGGTGCAGTCGAGGGCGACGAGGTTGTTCTGACAGCCCACGTAGAGGATGCGCCCCTCGAGCACGAGCGGGCTGCTCACGATCTCGCCGCTGAAGTCGGTCGACCACAGGATCTCGCCGTCGTGGGCCTTGACGGCGATGACACGGCCGTGGCGTCCCGGACGGTCGACATAGCCGCCCACGTAGGCAATCCCGTTGACGATGACCGGTGAGCTGATGACCCACTCGCCGACGCGCACCTGCCAGCGGCGGCGCAGGGGCGGGATGACGGCTTCCGGGGTGTGCCCGCTGCGGGTGACATTGCCGCGGAACATGGTCCAGTTATACGACCGCGAGGGGGCCTGGGGGCGCTCCCGCGCTAGTTGGAGTGAGATCTCGTCGAGTGCGGTGCGTGCCGCGGTGAGGCTCGGGTCAAGGTTGATGGCGTCGCGGAGCAGGGCGAGTGCCTGGCGCAGCCGGCCCGCGTCACGCTGCGCCACCGCCTGCGCGTACAGCTCCTGGGCGCTGGCGCCGGGGGGAGCGAGGGCGCTCGCGTCGGCCGCGGGGGGCGCGGTGGGCTCCGCGGGTGCCAGCGGTGTGGTGGTGGCCTCCGCCGCCGGTGTCGGCACGGCGGGGGGGGGCGCCAGATCGGCGCACAGCCCGACATCGAACGTCCCGGCACAGATCGGGCACGCCCGGTACTCATGCACAGTCATGTGGCCGCAGCCCTGACAGCGCCGGATCTCGCGCTCGGCCATCGCCTCCCCAATCGCGGGGGCGGCCGCGGCCAGCGACTGGCCCAGCATCCCGAACGCAGCAAAGCGGTCATCACGTGACTTGGCGAGGCAGCGCATCACGATCTCGCTGAGGACCGGCGGGACGTCGGCGCACAGGTCGGTCACGGTGGGTGGGATCTTGCTCAGGATGCTGTTGATCACTGCGCCGACCGTCTCACCGGAGACCGGGGGAGAGCCGGTGAGGGCCGCGTACATGCAGGCGCCGAACGAGAAGATGTCGGAGGTCGCATCCGCGGTGGTGGCATCGAGGAACTGCTCGGGCGGCATGTACAGATAGGTACCCAGGCCGCGGCCGGCGTCGGTGAGGCCGCGGCCCTGGCCGTACACCTTGGCGAGGCCGAAGTCGGTGATCTTGATGCCCATGCGCCGGTCCAGCATGATGTTGGCCGGCTTGAGGTCGCGGTGGATGACACCCTTCTGGCTGCGCACCTGCGCGGTGTGGACGTACTCCATCGCCTCGCACACCTGTAGGGCGTAGATCGTGACCTGCAGCGGCAGCAGGCGCTTCTCCACCTCGATCAGCTTCTGCAGGTCGCTGCCGGCGACGTACTCCAGCCACAGGAACGGCTGGCCCTCGATATCGCGGTAGATGATCGCCTCGACGACATGCTGGTGCCGGCCGATGTTCATCCACGTCTTGGCCTCTTCCAGGAAACGGCCCAGCGCGTTGCGGTCCTCGAGCAACTCCTCCTTGACCGTCTTGATCGCGAAGCGCTTCTGCGAGAACTCATCCAGGACGATGTAGACGATGCTCATGCCACCCCGGTGTTTCTCCACCACCTTGTACTGCCGATCGATGAGGTCCGTGAGCTGGAATTCCATGGTGGGATCTTCCTGCCATCCAGATCGCCGTCCGCGAGGGCCACGTCCGGCCGGGTTGGTCCGGCGACCCGTCCGCAAGGCCGTCTCCGGCCGGGTCGCTGTAGCGAGGTACCTGTGAGCGGCTGGTGCGTCCGTGTCCGCACGGCGGGGGGCCCCCGTACCGTGCTCCGAGCCCGCCGCGGCCGTTGGGCCGGTCGCGGCCGGCGGGTCGGTCAGGCTCCCCCCGCAGGCGCGCCGGTGGCGGGTCCCCTGCGGTCGGCGAGCATCCCGATCACCTCGTACGCCTGTGTCCCCCCGGGGACGCCGTGGAGGGCGAAACTGCCCCGATCGCGGCACTCGACCATGTCGCGCACGAGCTGGTAGGTGCTCGCGCCGATGACCGTCTTGGCGTCCAGTTCCTTGGCGAGGCCCTCGAGGCGACTGGCGACGTTGACGTCCGGGCCGATGACAGTATATTGCATCCGCTCGCCGGAGCCAACATAGCCCACCACGGCCTCGCCGGTGCTGATGCCGGTGTTGGCGGCCAGGTCGGGCATCCCGTAGAACGCCCACTCATCGCGGCGGCTATCAATACGCCACTGCATCTCCAGTGCGCATGCGACGGCGAGGTGGGCGTGGTCCACCTGCTCGACGGGAGCGTTGAAGAACGCCATCAGCTCATCGCCGATGAACTTGTCCAGGGTCCCCCCGAATTCGTAGATGCATTCGTGCATCAAGCGGAAGTAGCGGTTGAGGAGGGCGACGGTGTCTTCGGGGTCCATCCGTGCACTCGCGCTGGTGAACCCGCGCAGGTCGGAGAACAGCACGGTGACGAGGCGGCGCTCACCGGCCACGACCGGCACCGCGGCGTGCTCGGCGAGCCGGCGGGCGATCTCCGGGGGCACGAACCGCTTCAGGGCCTCATGCAGCGCGCGCTGGCGACGCTCGTGCGTGACGAGCTGGTAGGCGGCGATGGTCAGCAGGGCCAGCCCGATGCCCAGGCTGGGGATGACCATCGCCAGCGCCAGTCCGTGGGTGTTGAACAGCCACACAGCCACCCCGTTGTGGCACCCGAGCATGACCAGTCCCACCAGCACGTATGCCTCGGCGTTGAGCCGCGGGCTGAGCAGCCCGATCAGCACGGCCCACAGCAGGGTGAGCAGCAGCGTCGTCTCCGGGCGCTCGCGCCGCAGGAAGCGGCCGGTCAGGATGTTGTCGAGCGCGTTGGCCTGCGTCTCGACGCCATTGAAGATCGCCCCGTACGGCGAGGCGCGCAGGTCGTAGAGCCCCGTCGCCGTGACCGCGACAAAGACGATCTTGTCCCGGAAGGCGCGAGCATCAACCCGCCCGGGCGCCTCGATGACATCGACCGCGGAATTGTAGGGGAACGAGTGCCCCGGTCCGGCGAAGTCGATCATCGCCGCGCCGCCCCGGTTGAGGGGGATGAGGCGGCGACCGCCGAGCGCCAGGGCGCGGCCCTTGCGGATGACGATGCCCTGTGGCGAGACCCCCAGCACGTTGGCGGCCACCGCGAGGGCGAGCGAGGGGTAGACTCGGCCCCGGTGCTCCAGTACGGGCGGGAACTGGCGGTAGACGCCGTCGCGGGAGGCGATCACATCGACGAAACCGAGGCCCTGGCTGACGTCGGCGAGGGCGGCGAAGGGAGCGAGGAGGTAGCGGGCCGGATGGAGAAATGCGGGGCTGTCAAGTCCGCGGCCGGGCTCGATCCGCGCCCCGGTCAGGGCCGCGCACGCCGCGGCCGCGGGGACCGCGGCCGGGTCACGGCCTTGCGTGTCAGGCCTGGGGAGCGTCGCCGCGGCAAGCAGCACCCGCCGGCTCGCCGCGATGCCGGCGGC
>CAZIWQ010000317.1:895-7237 GCA_964542355.1 uncultured Armatimonadia bacterium | reverse complement strand
TTACGCGGCGGAGACCTCCGCCTCCAGGCTGACCTGTCCGAGGGCCTGCAACTTGAAGTCCGCGGGCACCTCGGCGTGGGAGACCACGGGCACCATCGGGAAGTCGCGCGAGAGGAACTGACGCACCAGGCGGCGCGCCTGCGGCGAGGTAAGCATGACCGGCTGGACGCCCTGGCGCATGCCGGCTTCGGCCAGGTCGCGCACCCGGGTGAGGATCCGCATCGCAAAGCCGACCTCCAGGCCGCACATCAGGCCCTGAGCTGTCGGGAACGCCGACTCGAGGCAGCGGTGCTCGATGTCGGGGTGGAGGGTGACGACATGCAGCGCATTGTCCTCGGCCAGGAACCGGCTGCAGATCACGCGTGAGAGGGCCAGGCGGCAGACCTCGACGGCATCGGTGAGGTTCTGGGTGGCGCGCAGCCCGTCGGCGAGGCCCTCCAGGATCGTGCCGAAGTCGCGGATCGAGACTCCCTCGTCGAGTAGTTGCCGCAGGACCTGCTGGATCTGGCCGACGGAGGCGAGGTCCGGAACCACGTCATTGACGGTCGCCGGCTCACGCTCGCGCAGGCTCTCGATCATCTCCTGGACATCCTGCTTGCTGAGGACATCGGAGGCGCGGCGCTTGATGGCTTCGCTCAGATGGGTCGCCAGGACCGTTGAGGGGTCGACGACGGTGTAGCCGCGGGCCTCCGCCAGCGTGGCATCCTCGCTGCGGATCCACTTCGCCGGCAGGCCGAAGGCCGGCTCGACAGTATCCTCGCCGGGGACCGCCGGGGCCTCGGGGAGGGGGTTCAGCGCGAGCAGCATCGGGGGCCGCAGCTTGCCGCGGCCAACCTCCGCCTCCTTGATGCTAATCGTGTACTCGTGCGGCCCCAGGCCCACGTCATCGCGCACCCGCACCGCGGGGATCAGGAACCCGAGCTCCTGGGCGATCTGCTTGCGGACGCCCGTGATCCGGTCGAGCAAGTCGCCCGTCTCCGGGTCGGTGAGCGGGAGCAGGCCGTAGCCGATGCGGATGCAGATGCGGTCCACATGCAGCAGGTCATCGACCGGGGGCAGCTCGCCGGGAGCCCCCCCGGCGGCGGGCGCGCTGGCGGCCTCGGCGGCAGCCTCCTCCGGCGCGGGTCGCCGCAGCAGGTACCACGCCAGCGCGACGGCGACGCCACCCACCGCGATGAACACGCCGCTCGGGAGGCCGGGCACCAGGCTGAATGCTATGAGCATGACGCCGACGATCATGATGGCGCGCGGCTGAGCGATAACCTGTCCGCTGACCTCGGAGCCCAGGTTCGTCTCGGACGCGGCCCGAGTGACCACCAGGCCGGTCGCCGTGGAGATGAGCAAGGCGGGAATCTGGCTCACCAGGCCGTCACCGACGGTGAGCAACGCATAGCGCTGCAACGCGTCCACAATCGGCATCTTCATCCGGAGCGCACCGATGATCACGCCGCCCACGATGTTGATGACCACGATGATGATCCCGGCGATGGCATCCCCCCGCACGAACTTGCTGGCGCCGTCCATTGCCCCGTAGAAGCCGGCCTCGCGCTCCACCTCGCGCCGGCGCGCCTTCGCCTCCGCCTCGCCGACCAGCCCCGCGTTGAGGTCGGAGTCGATACTCATCTGCTTGCCCGGCATCTCATCGAGGGTGAAGCGCGCCGCGACCTCGGCCACGCGCTGGGCGCCATTGGTGATCACGACGAACTGGATGATGACCAGGATCAGGAAGAGGATGAGGCCAACAACGATATCGCCACCGACAACGAACGCCCCGAAGGCCTCGATCACCTTCCCGGCGGCCCCATGGAGCAGGATCAGGCGGGTGGAGGACACATTGAGGGCCAGGCGAAACAGCGTCGCCACGAGTAGCAGGGAGGGGAACACCGAGAAGTCCAGGGGCTTCTGCACATACATCGACACCAGGAGGATGCACAACGCCCCCCCGATGTTGAGGGTCAGCAGCACGTCGAGCAGCACCGCGGGCAGCGGGATCACCATCATGCCGACGAGACCGATGATGCCGACAGCCATCAGGACGTCAGCCTGCTGCGCAAGGCGCTGGAAGATGTGCGTTGACATGGGCACCTGTTCCGTAGGTTGATCGGCCGGCCGCTGCGGCCGAGTGTCCGGGCTACGGCCGCGGCTGGTGATACTGGGCCTGGCGTCGACGGCGGGCCTGGGCCTGGCGGTAGATCACGGCAAGCACCTCAGCGACTGCCTGGTACAGCGGACCGGGGACGTAGTCACCGACCGCCGTCGTCTTGTACAGCGCCCGCGCCACCTCGATGTTCTGCACGATGGGGGTCCCCTGCTTGTTCGCCAGAGCGACGATGCGCTGGGCGATCAGGAACCGTCCCTTCGCCACGACCTTGGGCGCCGGCATCCCCGGCCGATATGCCAGCGCGACAGCGATGTGGGTCGGGTTGACGACAACGACATTGGCATCCTTGAGCTCGCGCGAGATCCCCTGCTGGAGCATGTTGCGGCGCATGGCCTTGCGCCGCGCCCGCATGTTCGGGTCACCCTCGGTGCTCTTGAACTCGTCGAGCATCTCCTGGCGCGACATCTTGAGCGACTTCTCGTACTCCCACCACTGGTAGGCATAGTCGGCCACACCCAGGATCACGAGCAGTGCCCCGCAGCGGATGAGCACCCCGAACACCAGCGCCGTGACCATGTTGCTGCCAGTGACGGTACTGCAATCCGCGAGCCGCGACAGGTCATCGTGGCGGCCCCACAGCGCGGAAGTCGCCGCGCCCAGGATCAGGACCACCTTGAGCAGGTCCTTGACGGCCTCGACAATCCCCCGTGTTGAGAAGATGCGCTTGAGGCCATTGACCGGGCTGAGCTTCTCCAGCGTCGGCTGCAACGCCTTGAACGAGAACATGAGCCGGGTCTGCGCGACCCCGACGAGCAGACCAGTGACGGCGGCCACCAGGACGACGGGCAGCAGGGCGCGCACGGCAGTGAGCTCCCACATGTGAACGAGGCTGCCGAGGGTCTCGGGGCGGAGGTCATCGCCGCCGGCGAAGCGGAACGTCCACTTGCCGCACGTGGCGAAGCGCGCCCACGCCGCCGGCCAGCACGCCCGCGCGACGGCACAGGCGGCGAGCAGGGAGGCGCCCGCCGTCAGATCGCGGCTGACGGCGACGCGCCCCTCTTCGCGGGCCTGATCCCGCTTCTTGGGGGTTGGGGCTTCGGTCTTGGAGTCTGCCGCCATGCCTGCCACCGATCACAGTGATGGAACGACTGCCGTCACCGGCCGACGAGGAGGGCCAGCACGGTGTGTTTGACGCCGTCAAGCAGCATCCCGAACACGCCGCCGAGGAAGGGGGCGTTGACGGCCAGGATCAGCAGGCCCACCCCCAGCTTGCCGGGCATGCCGACCATGAACACGTTCATCTGCGGCACGTGGCGGCTGACGACACCCAGTGCGACGTCGGTGAGCAGGAGAGCGGCCATGCCCGCGCCCGCCATGCGGACGGCGATGTCAAGCGCACTCGTTGCAGCCCCCAGCAGCAGGTTCACGGCCGAGGCTCCCAGGGCCAACTGGCCGGGAGGGATCCGCGCGAAGCTCTGGCCGACCGCCGCCAGGATCCAGTGGTGCCCGTCGATAACAAAGAAGAAGGTGGTAGCGGTGGTGAAGTAGATCTGCCCCAGCAACGAGCTGCCGGTGGAAGTGAGTGGGTCAAACATCTCACTGGCGCGCAGCCCGATCTGCATGTCGAGCATCTCGCCTGCCCAGCGGAGGCTCTCGAAGAACACACTCACGGCCCAGCCAACGACGAACCCGAGGCCAAGCTCGGAGACGAGCGCGAGACACATTGGCCCCGCCTCCGTCGGCACCGGCGCGGGCGCCGTGGTTGCGGTGGACACGAGCAGCGCCGTCGCCCCCGCGATCACCAGCCGCACCTGGGCCGGGACCTGCATCGACCCGAAGCCGGGGAGGAAGATCATGATGCCCAGCACCCGACTTGCCGGCAGCGCATGCGTCACCAGCAGGCTCATCAGGTCGGCGGGAAGCTCGCCCATGTCACGCCCCCCACTCCCGCGGTCGGCGGAGAGGCGTGTCGAGCGGGACGCTCGACCTACGCGGCGACCGCCCACGATGCGGTTCCCGCTGTGCGGAATCCGGCCCCTCCGCTCTCAGGGTGACATTCACGCACCGCCCAGTGGGGGCCGCCCCATCCCTGGTGAGGTGGCGGAGCTTGCGCGCCCGGACGCTAGTGGGCATAGTGGTCCAGGTGCCCCAGCAGACCGGTGGAGTAGTTCACCATGGTGTGCAGCATCCACGGCCCTAGCAGCGCCATGACCAGGGCGATCGCCACAATCTTGGGAACGTAGCTCAGTGTCATCTCCTGGACCTGGGTCGCGGCCTGCACCACACTGATTGCCACACCCACCACCAGCGCCGTCAGCAACACCGGGGCGGAGATCTTGAGCGATGCCAACAGCATGTGATTGAGCAGCTCGAACACCATTGCGTCGGTCATACTGTCCCACGGCGCCCCGCGCGGGGGCCCGCCGTTCCTCCCACAGGTAGATTGGGGGTTGGCAGAGCGGCCGAGAAGCCGGACTGAGGCCGCGACGCCACGCCCAGAGGCTCGCCGAGGCCACTCACAGCCATCTTGGCGCGAGAGACCCGGCCGGATCGCTAGGTGAAGCTCAGCACCAGCGACTGGGCGATCATGTGCCAGCCGTCGATCATCACGAACAGCAGGATCTTGAGCGGTAGCGAGATTGTCACCGGCGGCAGCATCATCATCCCCATCGACATCAGGGCGCTGGCGACGACGATGTCGAGCACCATGAAGGGCAGGTAGATGACGAACCCGAGTTGGAACGCCGACTTGAGTTCGCTGATCGCGAAGCCGGGCAGGATCACCTGCAGGGGGATGTCCGCGGGAGACTTCGGCTTGGGGAGGTTGCCCAGGCGGACGAACAGCAGGAGGTCGCGCTCGCGCGTCTGCTTGAGCATGAACTCGCGCAGGGGGACGATCGCCGCACTGAGCGCCTTCTGGTAGGGCACCGTGCCGGCCAGATAGGGCTTGACGGCTACCTGGTCGACCTTCGTCCACACGGGCTGCATCACGAAGACCGTGAGGAACAGGGCCAGCCCAACCAGGACGGTGTTCGGCGGCGCCTGCTGGGTCCCCAGGGCACTGCGCAGGAACCCGAGGACGATAATGATCCGCATGAACGAGGTCATTGACACGAGGGCCGCCGGCAGCAGCGAGAGCGCCGCCAGGCTGAAGACGAGCCGCAGAGTGAGCGCGAGCTCTTGCGGGGGATCTTGCGTGAGCCAGTGTCCCGACGCGGTGGGCGCGCTGGGCGGCGGCGGCGGTGTCGGCCGAGTGGGACGCGACGGACGCTGGGCGTGGCTGAGACCGCTCGCTACCAGGCAGAGCGCGAGGCACGCGGCCACCACTAGACTCGCGCGGGCGCGTCGGCCACCATGGGGGGCAGCCTTCCCATGCCGATCGGTGGCAGGCGACGCGAACGCAAGGCTCGCGGGCCCCGGCGGGCATCCTCTGACCTGTGGCAGCGCGGCCGGCAGTCTCATGACGGCACCCTCATCTCGTGAGCCCCCTGCAGGGCGCGGATCAGGGAGTCGCGGCGCTGCTCCCACTCGCTATCAAGGCGCAGGGCGGAGACCGCATGCATATCGATGGGATCGGCCAGGGGACTCTCCTGGCGCGCCGGCGGCGTCAGCGTGACGGGCTCCGCGCCCGGCATCGTCTCGCGCCGCAGCTCGAGGAGCAGACTGACCTCGCCCGAGCTCTGGGTGGCGATCAACACGGGAGCGCCGTCGACCTCGATGACGTGCAGGCTGGCCCCGCCACGCAACGCCAGGTTGCCGCAGTGCCGCAGGCGACCGTCACTTGTCGGCACCGCCGCCCGGGCCAGGCGCCAGCCACCACGCTGTCCCAGCTTCACCCCCCAGGCGATCCCGTAGACGACGAGCACCAGAAGTGCCAGCTTGGCGCCGATGTCGAGCGCCGACACGCGCACGGGGCCGGCCACCGACTTGTCGGCCGGCGCCTCCCGCGGTGTCCGTGTCCCGTTCGCGGGCCGCGCCGCGGGCGTGGGCTTGGCAACGGTGCCCGGCGTCAGCTCGGTCAGCGCGATCTCATCGGCGAGCGACTCCGCGTTGGCAACCTGGGCCTCGAGCGGCAGGGCAAGGCACGTGCAGAGGGCGACCACAGCCCCGCTCAGGATGCGCCATGCGACGGGAGCGTAGCGGTTGGTGGAATGCGTGACCACGTGCGCGTCACCTCCGTGGGTGAGTGGCCGGCGCGAGCCCCGGCCGGGACTGGGTGTCCACGACGGCGGTCGGTGATC
>CAZIWQ010000317.1:0-885 GCA_964542355.1 uncultured Armatimonadia bacterium | reverse complement strand
GACGGCGGCGCGCAGGCGCTCTTCCAGCTGCGTCGGGTAGGCGGCGGCACCGCTAGCTGCGGCGGGATTCCTGACCGATGATCTCGGTGACCCGCAGGCCGAGGGCGTCATTGACGACGACGACCTCGCCACGGGCGACCAGGCGGTCATTGACGTGCATGTCGAGCGGCTCGCCCGGCAGGCGGTTGAGCTCGATGATCGACCCGGTCTGCAGCGCCAGGGCTTCCCCGAGCTGCATCGTCGTGCGGCCGAGCTCGACGGTCACATCCAGTGGCAGGTCGAGCATCAGGTCGAGGGTGGGGGGCTCGGAGTCGCGCGCCGCGGCGCTTGCGGCCGGGCGCACGGGGGCGCCAGTGGCGGCCGGCTCCGCGGCCGCCGCCAGTGCGCCGTCGGCCTCCGGGGGCGATGCGGTCGCGCCGTCCGCCGCGGTGGTCTGGGTCTCGGGGCTGTCATCCTGTGGCAACGGGGCTCTTCCTCTCTGGGTGCGGGGTATCGCAGCGGGCATGGCCTGTCGGCCGGCTCACTACTGCATGACAAATGAGGTGAACAGCACGTCGACGGCCTTGCACTCACCGGTCTTGCCAGTCAGGTCCTTGAGGACCAGCTTCTTGAGCTCATCGCGGGGGCCCTGCAGGCGGAGTTCGTCGAACGTCTGGCGCGAGAGCACACGGACGATGATGTCGCGGACCACCGCGTCCGCATTCGGGGGAAGTGCGGGGGCCTTCGCCTTCGCGCCCTCTTCCTTCCCTCCCTTTGGCTTCTCCAATCCCTCGACCCCGAGGGTGACCTCGGCCCGCAGGTAGCGGAGGGTGTCGTTGGCGACGAGGTTGACGAGGAACGGTCCGAGATTGACGTAGACAATCTCGGCGGCCGCCTCCCCGTCCT
>CAZIWQ010000316.1:3464-7242 GCA_964542355.1 uncultured Armatimonadia bacterium | reverse complement strand
GTCTCTAGCGCCCGGGTGGCTGTGAGTGGCCTCTGCGAGCCTCTGAGCGTAGCGCCGCGGCCTCAGAACGACTTTCCGGCCGCTCTTCTACTGCCTCGATCCCGGAGGGCCACCAGTGACTGACGTGTCTGCCGTCGCGCGCATCCTCGTCGACCACGCCGTTGCGCACTATGGCGACCAGGTAGCCCTCATCATCGCCTACGGCTCGCGGGTGACCGGCCAGGCCGTCCCGGGCTCGGACCTGGACCTGTGCTACATTGCCGACGACGGCACGGCGGCGACGCTGAGCAGCCAGTTCGTCCTCGATGGCCTCCCCTATGACTTCTGGCCACTCTCGTGGGCCTCCGCCGAAGCCATCGCCACTGCCACCTCCAACCGGCCATGGGCCTTCTCCGCCTCCCTGATTGCCAGGGCGCAGGTTCTCCATCACCGCTCACAAGCAGACCTCGACCGCTTCACAGCCCTGCAGGACCGCGTCGAGGAGCTTACCCGGCCGGAGAGCCGCGACCACATGTTGCGGGGAGCCGTGAAGCAGTTCACGCACGTGCTGACGGAGCTTGGGGGGATGCGTCTGGCCCATGGGGAGGGTGACACGGCGGAACGCTACGCCGCAGGCTGGCGACTGGTCACGAGAGCCCTCGACTGCCTCGCCCGCATCAACCAGACCTACTTCACCGGCGGCTTGGGCAAGTGCCTGCCCCAGGCGCTGGCGATGCGGCGCCGGCCGGAGGGGCTGGAGACGATGCTCCGGGGGACCACGGTGTCGGCGAGCGCGGAGAGTGCTCTCGACCACGCTGAGCGCCTCGTCGCCGGGGTGCGCGCCGAGCTAGTGGCGGCACAGGCCGGGATGGCCAAACCCGCAGAGCCGGCCGAGGTCTTCGCCGATTTCTTCTTCTTCGTGGCGGAGCACGCGGGGAAGGTGCAGCGCGCCTGCGAGCGTGGGGATGCCTGGGCCGCGGGCGAGGCGGCGTGTGCGCTGCAGGGAGAGCTGTCCGAGATGCTCGCCGCTGTGCATCGGGGCGCGTGCGACGGAGCCTGCAACCTGCTCGGCGACCATCGCGCAGCCTGGGAGGGGACCAGGCTCCCGGACTTGCTGGAGCCCGCGGCCCGGGGCGATCTGGAGGCCCTGGCCGTCCGCACCGGCGAGTTGCAGGAGCGCTTCGGCAAGTGGCTGGAGAGCCACGGTGTGCCCCTCGGGGTGCTCAGGAGCGAGGATGAGCTCCGTGAGTTCCTGGCGAAGAGGGCACGCCGGCAGGGCTGACGGCCCGGTGGCACGACGGTTCGCCAGGTCAGGCTCCGCACGATGCGCGGACCGGCACTGCTGCGACGTTGCCGTCTCTTCCCGTCGGAGATCGCGGCTGGAAGCCGCTCCTACAAGATTCCGTTCCGCCCGAACACCGGCGCGGCTGGAAGCCGCGCCCACGGAAGGAGAACGGCAACGACGCTGCCCGAATGCGTGCGCCATTCCGTGTCGTTCCACCCGCGACGCCCATGATCTCTCAGCCGCCGCGACGATCTGTCCCCCCTCACCGCAGGAACCAGGCTCGAGAACGACGAATTGCCCCTGTTGCAGTCGTCCGCGTGCAGGGCGGGAGTGAAGCCGGTTTACTTCCCATACCCGCAGGCAATGATCTACTTGGTGCGGTCGTCGGAGCAGGGCCCAGCCGGCGTCTGCCCGAGGGGTCCGGCCGGAAAGGCCACATCCGGCCGGCCCCCTAGGCGTAGCGGCCGGCTGAGTGCCCTCCAGAGCCATCTCGGCGTGGCTTCGCGGCCTCAGAACGGCTTTTCGGCCGCTCTTCTGCAGACTCACTTGCTGAGTACCGATGTCCCGCACCATCGCAGCGATGCGCACAGTCCCCCCCCGGGTCAGGTGAGGCCATGTCAGCACGCATGCGGCTCAACGGTTGGTTCGCGATCATTGCCTGCGCCCTCGGATTGGGGCTGATGTCGGCGCAGGCCGACACGCCCAGCGAGGTGGCGACGAGGCTGGTGCGCGAGGCGACTGCCCGCGCCGGCACGGACCCGATCCTCGCCCGGCTCCCCGAAGTGCAGGCCAGCCGCCGCTGCACAGAATCCCAGGCACTCACTGTGCTGGGCACGGGGTACGTGCTCGCCAACCAACTGGAGCCAGCACTGTTCTGCTTCGCGCGCGCGGTCGTGCTGGAGCCCACAGACGTCCAGTACCTGAACAACCTCGGGTTCGTCCTGGTGGATCAGGGGCGCTACGACGACGCGGCGGTGGTGTTGGAGGCCGCCTATGCCGCCAGCCCCGAGAACGCCGAAGTGTGCATGAATCTCGGCAAGCTCTGCTGGCGGCGCGGAGACAAGGAGCGGGCGCTGACCCTGCTCGCAGTCGCCGCCCACGATGACAGCCATCCGGAGTACCCGTACGAGCTCGCGAAGGCACAGTCCGAGGCCGGACAGGCGGAGCAGGCCAAGCAGACGGTGACCGCCAATCTCAACCAGCACCCGACCCACAAGCCCTCGCTCGCCCTCTACCAACGGCTGACCGGGCAGTCATGGCGTGGTCCGCAGGTGTGTGCCATGGCCAAGGAGGCCGTGGACTACGCCGGCGAGGTGCAGGTGCAGTTCCGCGACTGGGCGCGCGAGCTGGACAAGATCGCGTCGCTGTGTGGTGATGACACCAAGCCCGGCACCAAGTGGGCGACGTTCATGCTCACGCAGTCGCAGACCTATGCCCGCCTGGTGACCGACACGCAGGCTGTCCCCCAGGCCGGCGACGATCTCATCGCCATCAACGCGTTGATGAGCTTTGTCGCGCAGATCAAGCTGCTGGGCACGGCGTACCATCAGTACTACCCCGGGGTCTACTGCTGGCAGCACAACAGCAAGCGACCATGCCTGAAGGTGACTTTCGGCGGCGGCTGGTACTTCACCAACGAGATGCACGCGCTCAGTGAGACGTTCCGCCGATTCCGCTCGGTCGACGGCCGCGACAAGGGGGCGGTCGAGGCCGCAGCGCGGGCCTATCTCGCCGCGATGCCTCCGGGCCTCAACGACACGGCGGCGACGCTCGAGCTCGCCCTGCGGAACATGCTGCGCTTCGATACTGCGCTCTACGGCAAGTTCTGGGACTACTATGAGCGCTACAAGAGCCTGCTGGTCTCGGAGACAGCCCGCATTCATCGGGAGAGGCAACCCCAGCTCGTGACGCAGTTCTTCGACACGAACCCGGGGGCAACGTATGGCACCGGCTGGGCGATCAAGCAAACGCAGACGGAGTGGAACAACTTCATCTACCACCACCGGCTGGCGCTGGCGAGCGCCGCAGAGATCCTGAAGGAGCGCGCACCGCCGGTGAAGGAGCTACCCAGCCTCGCGGACTTCCTGCGCGCGCTGGCCGATGGATCCGACGGCGGCCCCCTGACTGCCAGCCTCAAGTTCAACTTCGAGGTGGCCCAGATCAGCCTCGGCAGCGACGGGAAGGTGACGTTGCGCATCGGTCAGGGCGCGATGGCCGCCGGCTACTACAATGCCTTCAAGGAGAGCTGGGGGGTGAAGATCGGGGCCGGGTATGATGCCTCCAACCCGGGGCCGGTGGTCGTCGGGGTGTCAGACACCGCCTTCGTCGTGTGGGACAGCGTCGAGGGGCTCGGCTGCGAGGCCGGCGTATCGGCCTCCGCCGGACCGGGCAAGCTCGGATACACCTCCGAGATCTGGTTCGCATCACTGTTGTGAGCGGGCTGGCGTCGGGCCCCCTCGCACACGTGACGCGTCTCAGATGTCACGCTGAACCGTGACCGCTCCGCGGTCGTCC
>CAZIWQ010000316.1:0-3454 GCA_964542355.1 uncultured Armatimonadia bacterium | reverse complement strand
AGCGCCGTGGGAGGGCACCCGTGCCAGAGGCGAGACCCTCCGTCGCCGCGGCTTCTGCGAAGCCGCCTGCGCTCCTCAGGATGACACCGCGAGCGGATCACGGCGTCATGAAGCGCCAGCGCAGCTCACCATAGCCCGACGCCGGGCCCTCCCGCGTCACCCGGCTGTCGCCCCGTAGCAGGCCGTCAGCGTCACGCAAGACGGTGAGCTCGGTCCGACGGAAGGCGCCCTGCTCGTAGTCGTAGGTCTCGCCGTCATCATCGTACAGCAGGAACCGACCCTCGCTGTGCCCATAGTGGCGCACTTCCAGAGGAAGAGCCTCCTCGCCGGCGGCATCCTCGGCGATGAGCGGCACGATCCCGCCGTCACGGACGAAGACGGGAATGCGCTGGTTCTCGTCGGCGACGCGGATGTCGCGTCCCCCCTCGACTCCCTCACCGGTGTAGAAGTCGCACCACGCCCCCGGCGGGAGCCAGACCCCGCGTTCAGCCTCTCCTGCGAACAGCGGAGCGACCAGCAGGCTGTCACCCATCATGTACTGGTCGGTCAGCTCACGCGGCGCAGCCACCGCGTAGGGGTTCTCAGTGGCGTCCAGCTCGCCGCGAGCAGGGGTGCCCGGGCCGCCATCCCACCCGGCCTCCAGGGCCATGGCGCGGAAGGGCGGCACGCCCTCGAAGTGGTAGCGGGCGAAGGCCGAGTACAGGTAGGGCACCAGCCGCTTGCGCAGCACGATGGCCTCCCGCACCGCCGCCTCGACCTCGGGGAACGACCAGGGCTTCGTCCCGTCCGCCCAGGCGTTGATCATTGCCAGCGGCGAGAAGCATGTGGTCTGGATCCGTCGCAACCACTCTTCGGCGGAGGCGGCGCTGCGGGCCTCGGGCGTCCACAGCACCCCCCCGAACCCGGAGGTGCACAGCGCAGTGATGAAGTCCCGGTGGCTGTAGCAGTCACTGTAGATCACGAAGGGGTAGGCGCTGGCACCGGCGTTGGTGCCGCGCACGAGACCGTAGGTGCGGCGGTTGCGGCGCCGGAACATCTCGACGATCAGCTTCTGCATCTGCAGGCCGTAGGTCTGGCGCATCACCTCGCCCGAGTGGCCGGAAGGGAAGGTGGCGTGGTCAGGCCACAGCCAGGCGTCGATGCCGTCGACCTCGTCGAGCTTGTACCCGCTCACACCCCGGGCCAGGTGCTCCCGGTCGTGCTGCTCGGTGAGCACTTCCCGCGCCTGAGGCAGGCTATAGTCCGGCACGAGCCCGCACCAGACCGTGTGTGACCCGGACAGCTCGGCGAGCTTCGCGTGCAGGGGCGAGCGCGGGGAGACATAGGGGTTCTCCCACAGGTTGACGCGGACGCCGGAGTCCGCCAGGCTGCGACAGAACCCCTCCGGGTCCGGGAACCGTCCACAATCCCATTCGTAGGTGCAGGGATAGGCACGACTCTGCCACCCGGGCTCGAGACCGATCACGTCGAGCGGGAAGCCGCGCTCGCGGAAGGCCGCAACCTCCGCCACCACCTCCCGGTCGCTGAAGGCCATGGGCACCCGATGCCAGAAGCCTAACCCCCAGCGCGGCGGCAGACAGCCACCCCCGCACAGCAGGTTGAAGCGCTGAACAGCCGCCAGGGGTGTGGGGCCACCGAACAGGAAGACCTCCACCGCATCACCAGGCACCCCGATCTCCACCGCATCCGAGAGCGGGCTTGCCGTCCAGTTGGGATCGGTGCTGCGGTCACGATCCACCGGCGGGTGCAGTGAGTCCTTGCGGAGCGCGGTCCCGGCGTACACCGTCATGTAGCGGGCACTATTGACGAAGACTCCGTAGCCGCGGCTGGATACGTAGACAGGGCATGGTGCGTGGGTGGCGCCGGTGTCCTGGCTCCCATAGTGGTCCACTCGCAGACGCCGAACCGTGCCGCGCTGGTCGAGGGACCTGAACTGCAGCCCCAGCCCGTAGAGGCGTTCGTCGGGGCCGATTGGGAACCGGAGGACCAGCCGGTCGCCGACGGCACCCATTCGTATCTGCTCCGCATCCAGAGGGAAGGGCGTGTCCCCGAGAGCGCCAAGGGCCTCTGTCCTCGGTGGTGCTCCGGCGAGGTCGAGCAGTGTGAGCGCCGCCGCGGGCCCGATGGTGGCGCTCCAGATCCCCGGTGCGCGCTGGCTCCAGGGCGGTTGTTGTTGTCCTTGGTGCAATGCACTCGCTCCCCTGCGTTGGTGTGGCGACGGGGGCAACAGATGCGGGCTGCCGCGCCCCGGTCAGCCCGGCTGGGGGTAGTACGTCACGCCGGGCAGGTTCGCGAGGTCGGCGTCGCTTGTCACCAACTCCGCGCCTTCTCGGACGGCCGTCGCGTACACGATGGCATCAGCCATCGCCAGACCGTGCTCCAGGCTGGCCTCCGCCGCAGTCAGCGCCAGCGACTCATCCAGCTCCACCACCTGCGTCGCCTTCAACTTGGCGACCGCCAAGAGCCCCGCCTCCTCGGAGTAGTCCCGCCGAATGATCTTGTACACCTCGTACAGCACCACCGTGGGCGTGAGGACCTCCTCCATCTGCAGCAGGTCGGCGTAGCTGTCGGCCAGTTGCCCCCCGGTGAAGAACTCGATCCACCCCGATGAATCGATGACCCTCATGTCCGGTCAACCTTCTCCCGGAGGCCCTCCGCGCTGATCCCCTTCACGAAACCTCGCAGGTCCTCCAGCGGGAGCTCCGGAACCAGCGAGATCACGTTGCCGCGCACGATCACCGCTAGCTTCTGCCCTGGCTGCAGGTGCACGCGCTCCCGCACCTGTTTCGGGATCACCACCTGGTACTTGCTGGACACCACCGTGTGACTCATCGGGCCACTTCCGTAAGTCATTATGGTTTACGATAGTCCTATTGTCTTACGAGAGGCGAGCAATGTCAACCCCGGAAGAGCGGCCGAGAAGCCGTTCGGAGGCCGCGACGCCACGTCAGAATGGCTCTGGAGGGCACTCAGCCGGTCGCTACGCCCCGGGGGCCGCGAGCTCCGCATCCCCCGGGAGGCTGCGAGCATCGACCTGACGAAGCTACGCGCGATGCAGTCCCGGTCGGTGCCAAGGAGACCAGCATGAACCACGTACTCGCGATCTGCACCATGCTTGCCTGCGTCACAGGAGGGAACGCCATGAACAGCGGTGATGGCTACATCAAGCGAGAGGGCACCCAGTGGACCTTCGGCACTGCCTCGGTCCGGCGCGTTGTGTCGCTGGAGGGAGGGAAGTTCCTGCTCAAGAGCTTCCGTGCCGGAGCCGCCGGTCGCGAACTCGTGCCGCCGGGGACACCGTCCGCGGAGTTCGCCACGACCGTCGGGGAGGACGCCGCACTCGTCTCGGGGGCAAGTGGCGGCTGGGCGCTTGTCGATGCTCGCGAGACAGAGCTCACGCAGGGCGAGCTGCAGCTTGACATCACACTGGAGCGCCAGGGCCTGCGGGTCACCA
>CAZIWQ010000315.1:5135-7247 GCA_964542355.1 uncultured Armatimonadia bacterium | reverse complement strand
ACCGAGAGGTTGTTATAGATGCTCCCGCTTCCGGTCACGTTGACCGCCGCCGCCCCCAGATTGTCCTCCAGTTGCTCCACGGTCCGCGGGCCGATGATGGGAGCAGTGATCCCCGGCTGCGAGGCACACCACGCCAGCGCAAGCTGACTGACCGTGCAGCCCTTCTCAGCGGCGAGCGCCGCCATCGTGTCCAGGGCACGCTGGACCGCATCGGCCATGTGCGCGGCGCTGAGGCCGTGTCCCGGTTGGAGGCGGGCATCGGCCGGCGGCGGGGCGTCCCGCCGGTACTTGCCGCTGAGGAAGCCGGCCGCCAGCGGGGCGTACGGCATCAGGGCGAAGCCATAGGTCTGGGCGAACGGCACCAGCTCGGCCTCGATCGTGCGGTCCAGCAGGCTATAGGGCGACTGGTCGGAGATGAAGCGGTTGAGCTTGAGATCGCTGGCGACCCACAGGGCCTCCATGTACTGCCAGGCGGCGTAGTTGCTGCCCCCGAGGTAGCGCACCTTCCCGGCCCGCACGAGGTCATCCAGCGCTCGCAGGGTCTCGTCGATGGGGATGTGCGGCCACGGGAGGTGGACCTGGTACAGGTCGATCCAGTCAGTCTGCAGGCGCTGCAGCGAGCGGTGACACTGCTCGATGATGTGCCGGCGGCTGCTGCCACTGAGGTTGGGCCCGTTGCCCTGGAAGATCGAGCCGACTTTCGTCGCCAGGATGACCTTGTCGCGCTTGCCTCCCCCCGCGAGCGCCTTCCCCACAATCTCCTCGCTCACCCCGTACACATTGGCGGTGTCGATGAAGTTGATCCCGCGCTCGAGTGCCCGGTCGACCAGGGCGATGGACGTGGGCTCATCCGAGGCGGCGCCAAAGCGGGCACATCCCAGGCACAGCATGCTGACTTCCACGCCGGTACGTCCCAGACTGCGGTAGTTCACAGCGATCCTCCCGTTCGGTAGTCGCGCACTATTCGTGGTGGGGTGCGCGAAGCCCTCCCCGCGGGGCGGAGGGGTACGGACAACGGCGGCATTCGGCACATGGCATGTGGCATTCGGCAACGGCGGGGAACGGCGGACGGCTCGCGGTCAGGGGGCCGCTCCTACCTACGGCGATGGCCGGGCGACACGCGCGGCTACGGTGCGACCACCTGGACGATGCGGCCGCGACGGGCGAACGGCTTGCCACCCGCCCAGCCGACGATCACGGGCCGGTAGTCGCCGGCGGGCGGCCAGAACCGCACGACGCGCCGCACATCGGGCGTCAGGCGGCGGCCGCGCAGCACGACGTGGTCGTCGAGTCCGTGCAGCTCCAGCCGCGCCCGCCGGACCCCGGCCCCGGGGGCCACCCAGGCGGCCACGGAGAACGACCGGTCGGCGCGGGCCGTCAGGCGACCGTCGCGCGAGCGCACTCCGGCCGTGAACCGCAGGCTCGTCGCCGGGCCGGAATGCGGCGTCACGGCATTGATCGCGTTCGGGCCATTGCGCAACAGCGGCATCCACTCCCCCGTGAGCGTGAGGTCGTCGTAGTGGAATAGGATATAGCCATCCGCCCCGTTGTAGCGGGTGGCGCTGATCTGCCGGGCCAGATCGGCCACGTCCTGCAGTTGCCACGCCCCGAGCCCGATGTAGACGGGCACGCTGCCGCCAACCTGCAGCACCTGGCGCCCGGTCACCTCCCCCACATACGCGGTGTCGGTGAAGTAGTCCATCGGGCAGACGAAGCCGAGGTAGTCCTGGGCAACCCATTCCCGCCAGTTCTGGCCGACTGTCTGCGTGCGCTGGTCGCCGTCGGGGAACACGGCCGCCGACAGGTGCAAGCCCGGGCGCTGCCTGCGCACCTCATCGGAGATGGTGCGCACCAGGCGGGTGAGGCGACGCTCGCGCCACAGCCGGAACCGCTGATGAGCCTCCCCCGCCATCACCTGCGCCGGCCAGCGGGTGAAGACCACCCCCTGATCCTCTTCATACTGGCGCCGGCAGCGGGAGCAGTAGCAGCAGTCTGCGCTCGGGTAGCGGATGTAGTCGAGCTGGTACCCGGCGAGGTCGTACTTGCGGGTGGCCTCGAGCGCGATTTGGCGCTCCAGCTCGAAGTTGCGCCAGTCAGAGGGGCAGAGCCAGT
>CAZIWQ010000315.1:0-5125 GCA_964542355.1 uncultured Armatimonadia bacterium | reverse complement strand
GCACTGCAGGCGCCCCTCGCGTCGGAAGCGCTCCAGCAGCGCCGGCGCACAGCGGCCGAGACTGAAGCATACCTTCCATACGTGGCACTCGATGCCGGCGCGCCGGCAGGCCGCGACGCACGCGGCAAGCTGATCCTGCCCGCCGGAGGAGGCACTCAGCGGCAACAGCCGGCTGGCATAGGCCGCCTCGCCGCCCCAGGCCATGTTGGCGAACAGCGCGTTGAAGCCCATCCGGCTGAGCTCGCGCGCCGTCTTGTCCCATCCCCAGTCCGAGACGCCGCGCGGGTTGGCCAGCCAGACACCGCGCATCTCACACTCTCGCGTCGGGAGGGTGCGCACGTAGGCATTCGCAACCAGGCGCTGCCCGGCGACGGCCGCTGCGATGGCCCGTGTCCACTCCCGGCGCCCCAGTTCGCGGCGGGCGCGAGCGAGGGTCTTGTCAGCCTGGTCGAGGATCAGGTCGGCGTCCTTGGCACGGCCGTCCCCCTGTGCCTCAGTGACCAGAGCTCGCAGTTCAGCGATCGTCCGGGCCGGCCCCACGCGGCCGACGTCGGCCACCGCGCGTACCGCGGCCCCCGGCAGCAGGGCGGGCACGAAATGCGCAATCAGCGCGACCAGCAGACTCGACTTACTCGCCCGATCGGTCTTCGTCAGCACGTGGCTGAGGTACACGCCGCGACCGGTGAGGATCACGCCCGGTGTCCCGTCGCCACGACCCCGCGCATCCCGCCACTCGTACAGGACGCGAGCACCACGGCTGCGCGGCCGGGCCAGGAACACGTGCCACGAGTGTTGCGCAAATGAGTCCGGTGCCCCGGGAAGGCCCGGTGGCACCAGGGAACAGCGGTCGAAGCGGTCGGTCTGGACGGCGGAGACATCCCCGTGGACCTCGACGCCCAGCGCCCGCGCGACCGTCGGCGGAATGCGGTCACAGATGATCGCCTTGCCGCCTCGGTGCAGGTAGTCACTGACCGCCCGCTGCTCTTGCGCCGCCATGGTATGGGTATAGGGGAACACGGTGAGAGCGTAGTCGGCCAGACGCCCGCCCGTCACCTCGGCATCACTGAGCGTGTGCACCGGTACTCCGGCACGCCTGAGCAGATCGGCGACGACATCGAAATACTGGCGGCGCAGCTTGCTCTCGGGAACGTCGGGGGAGATCGGCACCGGGGAGTTGACGACGGCGATGGCGGTGTTCCCGTGGGGGTCAGGCTGGCGCATGAGGCCGCAGCCCCCGGCGAGCAGGAGGCATGCGAGGCCACACACCACGGCCAGGCGGGGGCGTCCCGCGCCCCCGGCCGCCGGCTCCCCCCGGGCCGCTACTTCGCGCCGACGATGACCATGCACAGCGGGAAGCCTCTCCAGGCGTGGATGTCCGCACAGCCCTGCGTCGGGTGCTCTGACTGACGCGCGGGAGCGGGCGCGGCAGCGCTGCGGGGGTCGCGGCCGGCCTCTTGGCGCGAAGCGGAAGCAAGCAGCCGCTCATCGAAATCGATGTCCGCGACGGCGACAACGCCGAGCCCGGCATCACGGAAGGCGCGGACGAACTCGCCGTACGTGTGGATGTAGTTCTCAATATGGTAGCGGCGGCTATCCGCCGAGAAGGCGGTGCGCCAGCCGATCACCTGGCACAGGTAGTGGAAGTCGCTCACCACCAGCCGCCCCCCGGGCTTGAGGCACGCGGCCATCTCCTGCACCGGATCCGCGAGCGTGGGGAGGTGACACAGCACCAGGTTGCACACCACCAGATCATAGGCCGGTTCGCGGGGCAGGTCGCCGAACCCCGTCGCGATCCAGTCGATCGCGAGCCCTTGCTCCTGTGCCGCGTGGCGGGCGATGGCGAGCATCTCGGGGCAGGGCTCGACCCCGGTGACGTGGGCGCCCTGCGCCGCGAGCCGCAGGGCCCACCGCCCGGTGCCGCTGCCGACATCCAGCACCCGTCGCCCGGCGACATCGCCCAGGAGCTCGCCCAGCACCGGCTCCTCCAGCGCGATCACCGGGTTCATCTCGCCGTCATACGACCGCGACCAGAGTGCATACCCGGCGGCCGGACCAACTGGCACCGGCTCAAAGGCCTGTACGTGCTCACGAGCCTCCTCCGCCCGGGCGGCGATGGCGTCCTCGCCGATCGTCGCGCGGACACAGTCGACCATCGCCGCGGCGAGCGCCAGCTCGCGGCGGAGCCGGTCCTCGTCCCAGTGCTGGAGGTTGCGCCGGACACCTGTGAGATGGGTGTTCAGGCGCAGGGCGAGGCCGGTCAGCAGCGCATGTGCGCTCTCGCCGGCAGGGCCGCTCGCGCCTGGCGACGCAATGTCCGGTGGGGACAGCGGGGTCGCCGCCGGTCTGCGCTCAGCAGAAGCGGCGGCTCCGGTCGAGTGGTCGGGCACGCAGCAGTCATCTCCCTCAGGGGATCGATTGGCCCCTGGAGGCCCGGCCGAAAAGGCCACTTCCGGCCGGGTCTCTGGCGGCGAGGCGGCTGTGAGTGGCTTCTGCGGGTCTCCGAGCGTAGCGTCGCGGCCTCAGAACGGCTCCGCGGCCGCTCTGCTAGGTTCACCGCACCGTCGCAGCGGTCCTCTGCGGTGTCAGCGCGGACTGTGGTTCGTGGGTGCGACAAGGAGAAGCCTCGCCGCGGCGCGAAGAGTCACGGCGCCAATCGTGATCCGACGCGCAGCGCCCCACCGCACGTGGGAGACGATCACTAGCCGATCGACGAATGTTGGCGCGAGGTCGCCCCCGCCGTGCGGGTTCGTCGTTCGTACAGGGAGGACTTGATGTGAAGCTGACGGTACTTGGCAGCGCCGCGGCCGAGGGCTGGCCCGCGCTGTTCTGCCACTGCGAGGCCTGTCGCGAGGCTCGGCGGCTGGGAGGCAAGAACCTGCGGCGGAGAACCAGCTACCGCCTCGGTGACAACATCCAGATCGACTGGGGTCCCGACACCCTCGCCGCCTCGATTGCCCTCGGGCTGGACATGGCGACGCTCACCGACCTCGTGGTGACCCATGCCCATGAGGACCATTTCACACCGTATGAGCTCTACTACCGGCGGCCGGGGTTCTCGCAGGTGCCGGAGGACAGCCTCCTGACGGTCCACGGGTCGGCGCAGGTCGAGCAGGCGCTGCGCAAGGCGCTGGGGGACGATGATGCCCTGTTCCGGCTGCGCTACCGGCGGATCGAGGCCTACCACGAGTACGCGATCACGCCACAGGTGCAGGTAACGGCCCTGCCGGCGACGCATGCCCAGGACACCGGGGGGGCCTACAACTACCTCCTGGGTATCGAGGGGCGCAATCTGCTGATCGGTCACGACACCGGCTGGTGGTACGACGATGTCTGGGACTTCCTCGGCCGGTGCGAGTTGCACACGGTGATCATGGACTGCACCTCGGTCCGCCTCTTCCAGCGCGGCGGACACCTGGGAGCGCCCGACGTCGTCGCGGTCCGGCAGGAGCTCTCGGCACGCGGGGCCCTGCATCCGGACTGTCACTTCCTTGTCAACCACTTCTCCCACAACGGAGAGTGGCTGCACGCAGAGATCGAGGAGTTCCTCGCCCCGCACGGGATCGAGGTCTGCTACGACGGCCTGTGCCTGGACGTCTAATCCTGCAGGGGGTGATCGGCGTGTACCGAGTGGATGCCCATCAGTTGGCGGCCGACCCGGTGGTGGTCGAGGGTGCCACCGGGGTCCGCATTCAATGGCTGATCGATGAGCTGCACGGAGCGGGCAACTTCGCGCTCCGCCGGTTCATCGTCGCGGCGGGAGGCCGGACCGCGCTTCACGCCCACGACTGGGAGCACGAGGTCTATGTGCTGCGCGGTCACGGGATGGTGATCACGCCCGACGGGGAGCATGAGATCGGGCCCGATGTCGCGATCTTTGTCCCCCCCGGCGAGACGCACCGCTTCTGTGCTCTGCCGGACGAGCCATTGGAGTTCATCTGCATCGTCCCGGTCGGGCCGGCGACCAAGCGCTGAAAGCTGACGATCATGCTCTTTGACTCCCATGCCCACATCTTCCCCGAGCATGTGGTCGATCGGGCGATGGAGGCCCTCGCCGCGCGCTACGGGGCTACGCCGGTTGCCCGGGCGACCCCCGACGGCCTGCTCCACCACATGGACGCCTGCGGGGTGGAGCGGGCCCTGGTGCTCTCCGTCGCCACCCGCCCGAGTCAGGTGGCCGGCATCAATACGTGGCTCACCGGCCTCGATGAGCCGCGCCTGGTGCCGTTCGGCAGCCTCCACCCGCACTGCGAGGACCTCGCGGGTGAGGTCCAGCGGCTCGTGGATCACGGCATCCGTGGCGTCAAGCTCCAGCCCCACTTCCAGGACTACACGCTGGACGATCCGCGCGTGGCTCAGATGCTCACACAGATCGGCGACCGGCTGATCGTGCTGATGCATGGCGGGCAGGAGATCATCCCGATCGAGAACGTGCAGCCGACGCCGCCGCGCCTGCTGGAGCTACACCGCCGCTACCCCGAGGTGCGCTTCATCTTCGCCCATCTCGGCGCCTACCTGCAGTGGGACGAGGTCGAGGACCTGCTGGTGGGGACCGATGTCGTGCTGGATGCCTCCTACGTGTTCGGCATCTGCGAGCAGGAGCAGATTGCGCGGATCATCCGCACGCACGGGCCGGCGCGCGTGGTGTGGGGGAGCGACTTCCCGTGGCAGACCCAGAGCGAGGGGCTGGCAGGGCTGGCGGAGCTTGGCCTGGCAGAGACGGAGCTCAGGGCCATCGAGGGGGAGAACCTGCGGAGGCTGGTGGAGGAGCGCCGTGCGGGCGGAACGGCGGGAGCGTAGGAGACGGCACCTCACCCCCCGGCCCCCTCTCCGTTCCGGCGAGGGGGTGTCAGTCGGTGTCCGCGTCTGGCGAGGGGGGGCGGTGGGAGCGTGGCAAACGGCGAACGGCAGGTAACGGCCTGCCGGGGCCCCATGGTGTCGACGCCGCGTGACCGGTACGCCCGACACTCTTGTCGGGCAACCGATGCCCGACACGCCCAACACGCTTGCGGGCGACCAACAGGAGCGCCAACGACGGGCCGGCGCGGCTGTGCTGCCCCTGGTGGGCCGCCACACGGGCTAACGGCCGGTTTTGGTGCGCACGGCGTTTGCGACGTCGTAAGCAGTT
>CAZIWQ010000314.1:0-7268 GCA_964542355.1 uncultured Armatimonadia bacterium | reverse complement strand
CCATCCCGACTCAGGCCTACGCCGGTACCAGCGAGACGACCATCCGCGTGGACGGGGTCAACTACGACTTCAGCCAAGACGGCACGTGGGTCTCCGGGCCGACACTCGTCGGTGGCAATAGCTACGAGACGGTCAAAGACTTCAGCGGCGTGCGCGTGAAGCAGATCGTGAGCCTGGTGCCGTTCCCCGGCGGCGGGCCGGCGCAGGCTCTGTGGATGTGCTATGAGCTCAGCAATGTCGATACGGTGTCCCACACGGCGGGGGTCCGGCTCCTGCTGGACCTGGAGCTAGGGAACGAGGACGGTGCCCCGTGCCAGGTCAACGGAGCAACCACGATCACCGAGACCGACTACGTCGGCGGCGCCGTGCCTGACACCTGGGTCACCTGTGACTGGCTCCCCCTTCCGTACGTCATCGCCAAGGGCGTCCTGGCCGGCACCAAGCCGGACCGGTTCTGCCTCGCCGACTGGGGCGCTGCCACCGGCGAGTGGTGGGACTACACCCCGAGTGGACGGAGTATCCTGGATGATTCGGCCGCGGTGCTGTGGTGGAATGAGGCCACGCTCCCGGTCGGGCCGGCGATCAGGAGCTGTGGGACGCTCTATGGTGCCGGTACGCTGGCGGACGTGGTGATCCCCGACACGCTCACCTTGGACCAGCGGACCCGCCGGTTGGCGTTCGGCGCCAACACGGTGCTTGCCTCGGGCTGGTACAACCTCACAACGCCCGCCGGCGCCCAGGTGTACATCACCGCCTCCTACAGCGGAAGCAGCGCACAGGGCGCAATCATGCGCTACGACCCGGACGGCGGCAACCATGCCAACGCGACTCTCCTCACGGCACGTAATCGCCTGAACTTCGTGTGGTACCTGCGCGCAGGGGCACTGTCCCGCCTGAACCAGTCGAGCACTTCGCCGGCCATGCTCTCTGCCGTATACTACGCCAACACGAACCAGACGCAGATCGGCGGGACCTGGTTCCCGGGGGCCCGTGAGCTCTCGCACACGTTCCAGGCACCGAACACGATCCTCGTGGACAGCCAGCCGTTGTGAGCGAGTGCGGGCCGGACGCCCGCGGTCGTGATGTGGTGGCACCCCCCGTACTGTGTGCGGCGCGGGGGACGAAAGGTCTCCGACGACCAGCAGGATACCGTTGCGCAGTCGGCGAACTGCCAAGGCAGTGTTACCGCAGCCCGGCGCGGTCCTGACCGCTCCGGCAACGGCAGAACCGACCCACCACGGGGGCGAGGGGGGACGTCCGTCGTAGCCCGTGGGCGGTACGGCCGACCAAACAACAGGGAGGACTGCAACGATGAAGATGCAGACCGCCGTGCTTGCCGTTGTGTTGTTGGCCATGGTGTGTGGGAGCGCCGGCGCCGTGGTGATCACGTTCGAAGACCTGTGGCCCGGGTTCCAGACCTCCGGGAGTCTGCCTGCCGGCTACGCCGGGTTCAGTTGGATGAACGGACGCTGGAATACATCGCAGAACCAGGCCCCGATACCCAATGGCTACTTCAATACATACACCGGCAATGTGGGGATCTTCACCCCGTACGCCGACGCCACGTGGCCGATCAGCATGGGCGGCCGTCTGTTCAGCATCGCCACGCTGCGGGTGGGCGCTGCCTGGGACGATCTCCAGTATGTGACCTTCCGGGGGAGCCGTGGCGGGACAGTCATCTACACGGACTACTTCATCGCTCCGTGGGAGGGCATGACCAAGACCCTGAACTGGACGGACATCGACCTGTTGGAGATCATCCCGGATACGAGTACAGGCACGGCGCATCCGGGCATGCCCGGGCAGGGCCACCAGGTGTGTCTCGACGACCTCGATGTCACCTATGCGCCCGCGGACCCGAACACGCTCACGTGGAACCCGATCACGCGCAACCTGGCACTCGGAGGCCTCGATGTGCCGGTCTCGGGGTGGTACGCTCTGGGCGCACCCGCCGGTTCTGAGGTGTATATCCGGGTCACCCGGGCGACGAGCTCCGTATCGGGCACCTTCACCCTGTACGATCCGGATGGCGGCGCCCACGGCAACGCCGTGCGCGTCACGAGTCGCAACACGCTCAACTTCGTGTACTACTACCGGGGGGCAACGCTGTATCGCTTGAACCAGGCCAGCACGAGCCCGATGTCACTGCGGGCCATGTACATGGCCAACGTCGGTGCGACGCAGATCGCGGGGGTATGGACGCCGGGCGCGCATCGGCTGACGCACCGGTTCCTTGCGCCCAACACCGTCGTCGCGAACTCGGAACCGTTCGTGCCGTAGAGACCGAATGACGCAGCGGCAGGTCCCTTGCCGCCCGGCGGGCGCAATTGCGCCCGCCGGGCGGTCGGCTCATAGAACGGTGACGAAGGCCTCGGCGACCTGCCCGTGAGCAGTGTCGCCAAGGGTGACATCGACGGCGATGGCGAACCGGGAGGGGACCCTGGCACGCTGGCTGAGGTGGAGCTCGAACGCGATGTCGCGGGTCTCGCGGGCCTTGAGCCGGACCTCACGGGTGGCGGGCTCGAAGCTGACGCCGGTCGGGCCGACCAGCGTGAGGGTCCCGGGACAAGCTTCCTCGCGGAAATTGATGATCCGGACCGTGAGCCGGGCTCTGGCCCCCTTCTTCAGGCGGAGCTGGTATGGCATGAGGCGGACCCAGTAGGGGTTGAGGCCCTGCCAGCGCTGGTCTTCCGGTAGCAGCCGACGGTAGAGCGTCTGGAGTTGCTCGGTGCGCTGGCGGAAGTTGGCGAACTCGTCCCAGCGGGGGACCCACACGTCGCCGTGGCCCGGGGCCACCAGGTTCGGCCGCAGGCGCACCAGCTTCTCCGCGCACTCGGCGTGGCTCTCGAAGCGGTGGTAGTTGCGGAAGATCACGGGGGAGATCACGTGCTCGAGGCCGCGGATGACGCTGTCACCGGTGAACAGCACCCGACGGCCGTCAACGGTCACCAGAATCACCTGGTGGTACTCGGTCTGCCCCGGGTAGTGCCACACCTGGAAGTCGAACCCGTTCCAGCGGAAGCTCTGACCGTCGGCGAGGGTCCGATCGACCTTCACCGGCGTCGGGAACAGGCACATCTCACTGTAGCTCTCCGGATGCTCGAGAATCCCCTGCATCGCTTCGACACACCATACATGCGTTCCATGGTGCTTCTGCAGGTAGGGGAAGCCGGCGATATGGTCGTCGTGGTAGTGTGTCGGCATCGCGACCTCGATGGACTTGAGGCCGTGGCGCTCGCGGAGCGTGTCGATCCCATGGTCGACATAGCGGACGGTCTCCCACCACTCGCGCGAGGGGTCGGCGGCGCCGAAGTGGGCCACATCGGGAGTGCCGTGATCGATGAACATGGCGCGGCCGTCAGGCCCGATGAGGGCGTACCAACTGCAGGAGGCGAACGGGAAGGCGACCAGGTGCTCGCTGATCCGCGCCGGCCGGCTGAGACAGGGGAGGTCGCCACCGGTCTTCCACCGGTACCACGCGCGGGCGTTGGCGACGAGCCCGTCGAGAGCTGCTTGTGGCTGCTCGATCAGTTCGCCGTGTGAGGGGCAGATCAGCCCGAGCGCGTGACGCTTCAGCCGGATCGCGGAGTGGGCGGCCAGGTCGGCGCCCTCACAGCCGCCATAGCTGTATTCGAGGTCGTGGAGACTATGGAACCGGCCGTCCTCGCGCAGGAGATCACCCGTGAAGGCGACGCGCTGCCCGTCGATCGCCACCACGAGAGTACACGATCCCAGCGTGTGGCCGGGAGTGGGGATGACCGCGAACTCGTACCCCTGCCACTGGAAGGTCTCGTAGTCCTCGAGGGACTGCGTGACCGGCAGGTCGCACAGCCGCGTGTTCATCGTCGCCCGGTCGTTGTAGCTGTCATAGACGGGGCGGTTCTGCAGGTAGCGGCAGGCCTGCTCGAACAGGAAGCGTTCGTGCTGCGGCACTGCGACGCCGGCTCCCTGCTTGACAAGCTCCTCGGCGCCCTGGCTCTGGTCGCGGTGATGGTGAGTGAATAGCAGCCAGTCGATCTTCTCGACACCGACCCCGCGCAGGTGCTTGCGCACCCGGCCGGTGCCGCAGTCGATCAGGAGCGCCCGCTTCCCCCGCGTGACCAGGTACGCATTGCATGTGTCGGCACACACAAACAAGTGCTCGGAGACCTTGCGCACTGTGGCGCGATCGCTCACGGGGGCTCCCTCCCAGAGCCGGCAACGGCAGAGATCACCTTCGTCTGTGACCGACGACCGCGCGCATGCGTCCGCGTCCCGCAGGGGGCCGCCGCTCTACCCTAACAACTGCAGCGCCTCCAGCTCGCGCTGCAGAGTGCCATCCTCGATCCCCGTGACATACTCGGGCGGCAGCAACGAGCGTGAGGTGCAGGCGAGCACGGCGAGCAGCTCCATCAGGCGGATCTGGGCGGCGTTGGCTGTCGATGGGGGGATGTAGTCGCCGACGGCGAACTGCGAGTCCTCCGCGGTGATGGTGTCGCGCCCGGCGAACACGGCGTGGCGCTGGGCGATCCGCAGGACCTCCTTCAGGTCGGCTCCGGAGTATCCCGTTGTCCCGGCCGCAAGGGCGGCCAGGTCGATGGTGTCCTCGGCCAGCCCGAGCGACCGCAGGCTCACGCGGGCGATCGCGGCGCGCGCCCCCGCGTCAGGGAGCAGGAAGGGGAGCTTGAGGTCAAAGCGGCCGGCGCGCAGGGTGGACGGGTCGATGAGGTCGGGGCGGTTTGTCGCCGCGCCGAACAGGATCCTCCCCTGGTGGCGTTCGTCGCTCAGGAAGTTGTTGAACATCCCGAACACCCGCCGCGACACCCCGCTGTCGGTGTCGGAGGTGACGCGCCGACCGTAGGACTGATCGAACTCGTCGATGAACACGAACACCGGCGAGAGGGCCTCGAGATGGTAGAACAAGCGTTCGAGATTAGCTTCGGTTGACCCCACATACTTGCTGAACACGTTGCGCAACTGGACGAAGGGGATGCCGCAGTCGTGGGCAAAGCACTCCATGCAGAAGGTTTTGCCGCACCCGGGCGGTCCGGTGAGGAGGATGCCCTTGGGCACGACGGCCGGCTTGCCGGTACGCAGGGCTTCCGCGGTGCGGACGAGGATCTCCTTCTGCTTGTCGACACCGGCCAGGGCCTCGAGGCCGAAGCGAGGGGTGGTGAACTCCACCAGCTCCCCGATCTCGTTCTCGATCGCTCGCCGCTTCCACTGGGCGGCCAGGTCGAAGCTGACGGGACGCTTCTGGCGTCCTGCTCCCCGGAGCATGGAGCCGATCTGGACGCGCGCGAGGCCGTTCGTGATCTCGGCCAGCACCTGAGGCGTCATGTCCAGCCCCGGCGCGGCCTCCCCGAGCTCCTCGAGCTCGCGACCGATGAACTCACAGCGCTGAGCCGTGTCGGCGAGCGGCATCGCGACGACCTCGGTGCGCGAGCTGCGGGTGTAGAGCTCTTCGCTGACATCCGTGAGCGACTCGGCGATGAGCAGCACGAAGCTGTTACGGCGCAGCAGGCGCGGATCGTCGGCCCAGCGGCGCAGCATCGCGACCGTCCGCCGCTCCTCGAAGCTCATGAACCGCAGTTCGTCGCGCGGAGCGATCTTCTCGATGAAATCGATGACCACCGCGACGTTGTCGCGAGTGAACAGGTACTCCTGCAGCAGGGGGATGACGACCGGGGGCTTGATGAGGTCTTCGTCGGAGGGCTTGCCACCCGACTGGGCACGGTACACGCTCAGGAAGGTCTTGAACTGGGCCTCATCCTCCGGACGGGGGTAGGAGAGGCCTTCGCTGATGTCGTAGAGGACGGTCGCCTTGTCCGCACAGAAGACATGGTGGAGGAAGGCCGGCAGCGGGAGGTAGTGGCCGGAGTAAGCAAATCGGTCCTTAACTCCGTGGAGCAGAAAGACCGAGGCGGTGGCCGATGTGAAGCTGTCACGGATATTGGTTACCCAGTCTGGCAGAATGGTGGTGCTGCTGTCAGACTCAGTCATGACGGGCCTTCCTGGCCGGACTGGATGGCTACGTGGGCTGCGCGGTGCCGGCTACTGCTTGTCCGTCTGGGTATCGGTCCGAGTCTGGGCCCAGTTCCTGTCAGTCGGGCGGTCCTGCGTCTCAACGGTGTCGGGTGGCGTCGGGGGCTGCGCCTGCGTTGTGATCGGGATGGATGCCATGGTCTTGTGCGGTGCCTCCGCCTGCGGCTCGTCCGGCACCAGCCCGAGCTGGCGCTGGTATTCCTGGTAGGCCGTCTCCGCCGAGTCGAGCGCGGTCTCTTGCTGGATCTCCATCAACTGCGCGCCGACGCTGGTCGAGGCAACCTCGGTACGTGCCTCCGCCCGCGCCAGTTGCTCGTCGATGCGTTCGGTCATCCGGTCGAGAGTGTCGGCTTCGTCGCCGACCTCAAAGCTACCCATCAGGGAGGCCATCTCGCTCTCAATCTGGGCGCGCTTGACACGGTCGATCTGCCGGAGGGCCTCCGCCATCTGCTGGCGGATCTTCTGCTCGTATGCCGTGCGCATGCGCAGCATCTGTTGCGAGTTGGTCTTGGCGCGCTCCAGGGAGGCCTGCGTTTCAGCCAGTTGGGCCTCGGCCTGCTGCAGTTGCATGATCAGGGTCTTGGCCGCCTCTTTGCGGTCGGGGCCGAGCTTCACGGCCGCCTCCACCTGCGGCCTGAGCGTCGCCACGGTCTGCGACTGACGCTCAAGCTGCATCGAGAGCATCTTCTCATGCTTGACGATTTCGGCAACCTGGGCGTTGAGCTCGGGAATCTTGTTGCGTAGGTCATCCCTTAGTTGACGCAAGATCAACTCGGGATCCTCAGCCCCGCGAATCAACCACCCGAACAACGCCCTGAACACCAGCCTGATCCGGTTCCACATGCTTGCGTCGCTCCCTTGTTTGCGCCTCCGGGGGAGCAATGGAGGCGAGAGGCAAACGGCTCCATCGGCCATGGGGTAGCACCCGGCGAGCGGGATTGCGACACAGCCGCCCGGCATGGCCAATGGGCCACTTCGACGCCGCGTAGCGCGAATCCTGCCTGCGCCCGAGCTTTGTGCACGCAAACGTCGGCGGAGCGCGCGTGAGTCCCTATCGCGGGGTCCGAAGGCTCATCGTCGGGAGGTCGCGGAGGCCGACCGTCCCGCCGCCGCTGTTCTCCGGCCAGCCCACCGGCGGCCGCGCGAACTGCGCTTGCCGGTCACTGTCGTCCTGCGGAGCGCATGCGGCTTCGCAGAAGCCGCAGCGACGAAGGACCACGTTCCGCCAACAAGCGCCTTCGACT
>CAZIWQ010000313.1:0-7270 GCA_964542355.1 uncultured Armatimonadia bacterium | reverse complement strand
CGTCGCCGTCTTGTGGGGCCGGGACCTGTGCCCGGCCGCCGTTGCCGTCCGCCGTGGTAGGAGCGCTCCCCTGAGCGCGCGCCGTTGTCGTTGTCCGTGTGCCGTTGCCGTCCGCCGTGGTAGGAGCGCTCCCCCGAGCGCGCGCCGTTGCCGTTGGCCGTGTGCCGTTGCCGTCGTGCCATCCCTCCGGACGCCACTCCCCAGTCGCTCCGAAGCGCAACCCCTCGCGCGCCTCCATCCGAGCCGCGCGTGTAAGCAAGCGGAGTCGTTCAGGCGCGTCGTCGGATCACGCGAGCAGGAGGTTGCAGGGACGTGGGCGCGTGGGAGCACGGCCAACAGCAGGGCGGACAACACAACCGGCGGGGCACAAGCCCTCGCCCAGCAGCACGGCAACACCCAACGGCTGCGATCCCGCAGGGCGGGATCGCGGTCCCAGGAACGGCCCCGCCCGCAGGCAACGGCAACGGCGGCGCGGTACAGGCCCGCGCCCTACAGACGGCGACGGAACGGCCACGGCAAACGGCGGACGGCTCGCGCTCGGGGGAGCGCTCCTACCACGGCGACGGAACGGCCACGGCAAACGGCGGACGGCTCGCGCTCAGGGGAGCGCTCCTACCACGGCGACGGAACGGCCACGGCGAACGGCGGGGATGGCAGGCTGGAAAGCCTGCCCCACACACCCTCCTGCCGTTGGGCCGTCTCCTACGCTCCTACGCTCCTACGCTCCTACGCTCCTACGCTCCTACGCTCCTACGCTCCTGCCGTCCCACGCTCTGCTCTCATCGCGCCAGATCTATCGTCTGCGTCGCCCGCTGGCCGGTCGCGATGTCTCGCACCGCAAGCTGCCACTTGCCAGGAGCGTCGTTGGGCGCGAACGGGATCTCGAGAGCGGCCTGCCCCGCTCGCGTCAGCACGTTGCGGCAATAGGCCTCCGCCCGCTCCCCCCCTGGCTTGATGGCATCCACCCGCAGCACATGATCCCCCGGCGTCGCCGTCGCGTTCACAGTGAGCTCCGCCCGGTAGGTTTGCCCCGCGGTGGCGCGGTCCGCTCCGCGGACCGTCAGGCCTGGCACCTCGTAGTCCAGGCACGCGAACAGCGCCGTGTGGCCCCGGGGGAGCGCGAGCGGCACCCGCTCCAGCCTGCCCAGAGGCTTGCCGCTCAGGACATCAAAGACATGCTTCGCGGCCGGCAACTGCAGCACTGCCGGCCCGTCCTGCGCCTTGCCCCGATAGTCGTGGAGCACCCCCAGGTACTGGATCGCACCACGGTCCAGGCGCACCACCTCATACTCGGCCGGTGCGCTGGTGCCCCCCGCGGTCGTGATCGTCCCGAGCACCGGGAGGTCTCGGAACAAGGGCGCGAGCGCGGCGGCATCGGCGGCGGCGAAGTTGAGCAGCAGAGCCTCGCCCCGGCCGCGTGAGGTCTTCACATAGACCGGGCTCCCGTCAGCGTAGGCCGGCACCCCGGCGTGCGAGGCGAGCTGCTCGTGCCCCTCCGCCTGCAGCGTCACCGGCGCCCCGCCGGGAGCCGGGTAGCTGACGGCGGCCTCCTGGTAGGCCAGCTTGCGGTCCGTGCGCTGGATCCCGAACAGCTCACAGGCGGGTCCGCCGGACGCATACGCGGCACCGGCCTCGTTCGCCAGGCCCACTCCCTGATCGGCGATCACGCGGCCGCCGCGCTCGACGAACTCGGTGATCCGCGCACACACCTCCGGCCCGAGGGCGAAGCTGGCCGGAAGTACGAGGCAACGATAGCGCGTGAGCGCGCCGGACTTGACCTGCTCCTCACAGACATAGTCGAACTGGCGGCCGGAGGCGATGACGCTGCGACGGAACGCTTCGCGACTCATGAAATACTGGCGGTACGTCTGCTTGCCGGAGGTGGCCTCGCCCGGCTTCTCCCGGTCGGACAGCCCCCACGCCACATACAGGCTGGGTTGCGACCACAGGAGCGCAATGTCGGCCTGCGGGCGAGTGGCGGTCATGAGCGCCTTGCCGACCCCCTCCTTCAGGGGTCTGGCGATCTCGGCATACATCCGGCCGCGCCGGGTGAGCTGCAGCGTGGGGAACACCTGAGCCCAGGAGTTGTGTCCCGCGAACACCGACATGCACCCGTAGATCTCCAGCCCGGCGGCACCGTGGAGCGCGCTCCACCAGGGGTCGAAGTGAATGGCCGCATCGCTGAACACATAGCCGATCCAGGGGTGGTGCACCTTGTCCGGCGCGAAGCTCCGCACGGCATCGAAGTGGAACGCGGTCGGCGACGAGCCGAAGCTGTCGTAGGGGTACTCCATGTCATAGTCATTGGCGGCGCTCAGCAGCCAGTAGTCGCGGCCGCAGAACGGGTTGAGGCCAAAGCTGTTGGGCAGCGCGAGCATCGCGGTGGGGTCGGCGCGGCGGGCATTCTGGGACGACCACGACACCCCTTCGGCCCACACGGTGTCCATGAAGCGGCGGTACATGACCCACGGCGCCAGGTTGCCCGCCTTGCGGGCGGCGCGGTAGTCCGTCCAGCCGACCTCCTCCCATGACTTGTACTGCGTGCGCCAGTCGGTGTTGAGCGCGTCCAGGCTCGGGTAGCGCCCCTGCAGCCAGTCGCGATAGCGGCGCTGGCAGTGCGGGGAGGAGCAGGTGTCGAGGTCCAGTGCGTCGGCCACCAGGCTGGTCTCGTCGGAGATGTAGCCGAGGATCGGAGAGTAGCCGGCCTCGGCCTTCGCGACGCGCTCCGCCGTCGCCGCAATCTTGCTCCTGATCTCGGGGTCGCTGAGGCACTCCTTGCGCGCAGTCCCCGGCCCGGCAAAGGGGTGGAAGCCCGGCATCGCACCATACGCGGTGCTGACCGGCCAGACGCCGCCGGCGAGCGTGGGCAGGTACGCGCTCGCACTGTCGAGCCCCTCCGTGATCTCGGCCCGGCGCATCGCCGCGAGCATCGCGTCCTGTAGGTAGGCCGGGTGATAGCCGGTTGCCGCCCACGTGCCGATCCGGAAGTCCTCCAGGTAGGCCTGGCGGGAGGCGGGGGACAGAACGTAGCAGCGGGCGGCGTCGCGCTCCTCATCCCCCTGCAGCAGCCGTACCTCGGCCCAGTTGAGGGTGCTGAGATGATCGCGCAGCGTGAGTGCTAGGCTGGTCACGCCGGCGGTGGCCTCGCCCGTCGCGGCGGCGATCTGCCGCCCGTAGATGTCTGTGAGAATCGCGGCGACCCTCATCCCGGCCACCGGGCCCGCGGTCTCAACCCCGAGCGCGATCGGCTCGCCAGCGGCGAAGTACGCCTTGCCCGGCTTGACCGCCACGATACGCGCCTCGCGCTGCGGTGCAGAGAGGCACGAGGCGAAGCCGAGCACCTGCCCGGCCGGGGTCTCCACGATCACGTTGTACATCGCCGGGCCGGAGGCGGCCTGCGGCGGGCAGGGGATCGTCAGCCGGCCCTCGCTCTCAGTTCCGGCGGCAGTGGGGGAGAGGGGCAGCTCCGCCGCTGCCAGCCGCCGCTCGCCGCACTTGCGATTGAGGCGGTCGGTGACCCAGGTGCGGGCCACGACCGGCGCCCCGGCCGGGATACGGAGGGTCGCCTGCGCGCCCTGCGCGGTGGGCGTCAGGGCCAGCCGCGAAGCCGGCTCCTTCCCCGCCGCCCACACCATCGCGCGGATGACGGTCTGCAGATAGCCCTCCCAGTAGCTCGCGCCCCAGGCCAGGAACCGCTCGTAGTCGAAAGTCGGTGTCAGGCAGCGGAACGGTTGGGAGTAGGTGATCCTGACGATGCGCCCGAACGGCCCCTCCGCCAGGTCGATCGCGCGCACGCCGGAGCTTCCCTTCTCATCGAGTGGCGGCAGGGCCCCCAGCGAGCCACGGAGGTAGTGGTCCGCCGGCGCCGCGCCAAGCTTGAGCGCGGGGGGCAGCGCCGGGCTCACGTTCGGTCCCGCGATGAGCACGAGACCCTTGTGTGGTCCCAGCTTCTGCAGCAGCGACTGGGACAGATCGGCCGTGGCCCGCAAGGCCACGACGATGACATCATAGGCGCCCTGCTCGAGGCGGCGCATGATCTCACCATTGTTGAAGGCGAACATTGCCTCCTCGAAGTCGTTGGCGAAGGTGTAGTCATAGTCGATGTCCAGCCGCTGAGCGACCTCGACCTGCTCGCGCAGGCTGTGGTCCGAGCCGAGGAGGAACAGGGCGCGCAGCTTCCCGCCCGCCCATGGCCGCGCCCACTTGATGTGCTCAGTCGCGGGTGGCTCACCCTCCGGGTACAGGTTGGCATGCATCCAGGTGCAGGCGCTCACGACGATGTCGCCCGGCTCGAAGCGGGAGACGGCAACATCGTCGAACCAGCACTTGCCATTCGGGCCCTGCTCGTTGGCCGAGAGCAGGATGACGAGGCGGCCGGCGTCCTGTGGTGCGCGCGCAGTGACCGCGATCGGCTGCCAGGTGTCGTGCGCGGCGGTGGCCGGCAGCGCGGCCGAGGTCTCCCCCGCGACCCATTTGCCGTCGGCGGTCTGCCACCGGACCAGGAGCGTGCAGGCCGTGTCGGGGCTGGAGGCCCTGGCCCAGACGGTGACCTGGTAGTTGGTCCGGGCAGTGACCGGTACGCTCTGGATCACGCAGACGGCGCCGACACAGCCCTGCAGCGAGACGCAGCGGGGGCCGGTATGCCCGCCGGTCCGCTCCCACGTGAGCACGGGCGTGCCGGTGTGGGCGACGGTGCCGATCCAGTGATGCCAGCCCGCGGGCGAGCCGTCGGCCACCCAATCGGCGGCCGGCGGCGTGTTGGCCTGTGCGGTGCTGGCCTCGAACGAGGGGTTCTCGACGGGGACATCCACCGTGGCGTGCACGGTACCGATGGTGAGCAGAGCGAGACAGGCTGCAATGGCGCGCATGAGAGACCCTCCGGGTTGCGGCTGGGAGACTTCACGGAACGCTGGACAGTTCGGCACGGACCGGCGCGGACCTCGTGCGGTGAGGTTCGCGGGCGAACACCTCGGGGCTCTGCCCCGAACCCCGCCGGGGCCGCAGGCCCCGGACCCCATTCGCGTGCGGATCTCGCGCGGACACTGCGTGTCCGCAAGGCGAGATCCGCACGGGAGTGCCGGACGACACTGAGGGCCGGCGGAGGCTGGGCGTGAGACGGACATGCCGTTGCCGTTCTCCTACGCTCCTACGCTCCTACGCTCCTACGCTCCTACGCTCCCGTGCTCCTGCCTTTCGGGCAGGTCACTCGCTCCCCGGAGAGAAGACTTGAGGGAGACGACATGGGAGCCACAGCGATCCCCCCGAAGGAGCACCGGACCATGAGCGGAAGTAGACCACCAGTGGTGCTGATTCACGGCATGGGCTGCGATAGCCGGTTCTGGGCGCCGCAGCTCGCGGCCCTGCAGGCGGCGGGCTGGGAACCGTGCGTGGCTGACCTCCCCTATCACGGTGGGCCGGTCGAGGGGGTCGGGAAGTCCCTCCCCGGCCTCGCTGCGTGGGTGAGGCGCACGTGTCTCACCACGCCCGCCATCCTCATCGGGCATTCGCTCGGGGGGATGATCGCCCTGCAGATCGTCCACGAGGCGCCCGCGCAGGTGGTCGGCATCGTGCTCGTCGATGCCTTCGCCGACCTGCGGCTGTCGACCGCCCACCTGCCGGGGATGTTCGTGGAAGGAGGGCATGACACCGTGCGCTCGTGGGTGGAGACGACCCGTGAGGGGATTGTGGGTCGCATGACGCGGGCGATCTATGATGAGATCTGGCCCTCGGTGCGCGACTTCAGCGCGGTTCCGTGGCTGGCCGAGATCACCTGCCCGCTGCTGGGCATCTACGGGGGACGCGACCGGCATGACCAGGCGGCGGCGCCGCACCTGCAGCACGCTCTGCAGCTCGACCAGCCGGCCGGCCCGACCTCCGTT
This sequence comes from uncultured Armatimonadia bacterium, assembly GCA_964542355.1. Classification (GTDB taxonomy): domain Bacteria; phylum Armatimonadota; class Zipacnadia; order Zipacnadales; family JABUFB01; genus CAZIWQ01. Next base: position 1,391 of record CAZIWQ010000313.1, on the reverse strand, counting down.
GTCGTCATCCCGGGGGCGGGGCACTTCGTGAACCTGGAGTGCCCCGCCGAGGTGAACGCGGCGCTGGTGAGCTGGCTTGCGACACAACCGTGGGAGTCATCCTGAGGCGCGCAGCGACGAAAGACCTCGTCTTGATCGCAGGCGCCCTCTCATGTGGCAGGTCCTTCGCTGGCGGACCGCGACGCGGTCCTGGCTCAGGATGACATCTCCGGGACGGGAGCCACGAACAGCGGCGTCGAGATCGAGCGCTCGTGCGGCAGCGACTTCACCAACTGAAGATCACATGCAACGAGTGCGTAGCAGACCCCCCGAACAGCTCCTCCACATCGTTCGAGTTCCAGTTGTGGATGAAGGCATAGTCGGCGCGCCAGCGGCCCGCGGCATACCCGAAGCCGAAGGTGGGGTTACTGGCCGAGGCGCCGGCGCGGACGGCCCATTGGGGGGTGGCCTGGTACTCCGCGCCCATGTGCCAGGTGTGCGAGCTCTCCGAGTACGGCCCGCTCCACGACAGGCCGCGCTGGAACTCGAGGGCGGCGGTCAACTCCGGCGTGAGGTGGCGGGAAGCCCCGAGGCCGAGCTGGCCGCTATGGAATACCTGGTGGCGCGTGAGCCCCATCATCGCCGCGCCACTGGCTGTGACATCGTCCTGGGCGTAGCTGTACATGAACCCCAGGTAGTCGCCGGGGAACCACTCATAGGTGGCGCCGACGCGCCCGCCGTACTGCGCCCGGTCGGTCAGGTCGAGCAGGGCCTGGCCTGTTGTGGCCAGGCCGAGGCGCAGGCCGACGTGCTCGTGGCCCAGGATGCTCAAGCCCGCCGTGCAGCGCTTGCTCAGACGGCGCCCGTAGTCCACGACGAACGCCCGCTCCGACATGCTCACATCCAGCGGGCCCATGGTGGGCAGGGACGCGCCCCCGCCGGAGCTGTCGACATCGATCACGGTAAGCTGGAAGCCGCTCTCGTTGGGGTGAGTGGGGTAGGCGCAGTGGAGGAAAGTGCTGGTCAGGCGGGGGCCGCGGTCGAAGTCGGTCGTGTTGACCCTCATCCCGACCGATGGGTCCTGCTGTAGCGGGGCAAACGCCGGGTTGGCGAACTGGCGGTCATTGAGGCATGTCATGGCGCCGCCCATCGCGAGCTCGCGGGTGGGCGTCGGGGCCGACATGCCGAACCGCGCGACCATCCCGTACGCCTCCGGCCCCAGGCTCTGACACGGGGCACCACTGCATGCGGCCAGGAACACAACGCACAACCCCACGGCGAGCACGCGAGCGCGGCGGGCCTCGAGCATGGCAACAGCCTCCTGATAGTGCCCCGTTAAGGATGATCGTATTGGTTGGCGCCTGCCCTGAGCGCGAAGCCACAGACCTGACGGGCGCAGCCGTTGTAGCCCG
>CAZIWQ010000312.1:0-7294 GCA_964542355.1 uncultured Armatimonadia bacterium | reverse complement strand
GTCCCGCAAGGCGGGATGGCGCGCCAGTCGTTGCCGTGTCGTTGTAGGGCGCGTCCCCCCCCGCCCTACTTCATCGCCACCAGGGCGAGGTAATCCAGGTTCATTCCCCGCCCGTCGGAGTTCGTCAGTGTGATCGTGTGCTCGCCGGCGGCGAGGTCGAGCGGCAGCCACTTCTGGTCCGCGCTGCGCACCACGTGGTGCCCCCACTCATTGGCCTCCCCACCAAAGCCGCCGGTGGCCGGGAAGCTCGCCACGAACGGTGCCCCCGCGTCGACCCGGATCTCCCGCTGCACCGACAGTGGCGTGCAGTAGCGCAACACGAGGAGGTACTTGCCGCCAGTCGGTACCGCGAGCTTCCAGCTCAGCCAGTGGCCCTTCGCATCCCAGTGGGAGAACGCCTTCCCGAGCGCACCGACCTTGTCATCCCGGAGCTTGACCTCGCCCCCGCCCTGGCCCGTGAAGCCCTCCGCCTGGGCGATGAGCGCGTCGGTGAGTGGCTCGTCCTCGACCTTCAGGGAGAGCTGACTCTGCAGCGGGAGCGGGCCGTCCATGGCAGCGGTGACGGCATAGGTCTTGAGGGCGCCCAGTCGTGCGGGCTTGTCGGTGAGCGAGACGGTGAAGGCCGCCTCGCCGATTTTGCCGGCCGGCACGTCCAGCGTGAGTGTATCGGGCGTGACGGTGATCCCCTGGCCCGCCACCAGGTGCACCGTCCCCCGCGCCGGCTCGCCGCTTGCGGCGGCGAGCACGACCTTCGCCGGCACCGGCTCGTCGTACCTGATCGTCGAGCGCGGGGCGCTCATCCAGAGCGCCGGGCTGAGCTGGGCGAGGAAGTACCCCGGCGTCGGGGGCTTCGGATAGCCCATCGTCACGTGGGCTACGTCATGGCGGTAGACCGGGTCCTGCAGCAAACACGTCCGGCGGTCGGAGGCCGGGATCGTGGTGGTGTAGATGCGCAGCTCGCCGCGGACGGAGGTGACGATCTCCTCGCGCCAGTCGCCGAGGAAGTCGCCCCAGGCGAGCTGTCCGCCCTCGATGCCGCGCGTGAGCACCTGGCCGCGGTACTTCTCGATGCGGTTGCCCGCAATCAACTCGCGCTGGGAGTCGGCATCCCAGTAGATCGTTGCGGCGTGTGGCACCGCCGCGTCGCGCCCCAGCAGCTCCCCCTGCCCCGAGAACAGCCAGCGCGGCGGCGCACCACCATAGTTGTTCCCCTGCGGATCGCCCTTGGTGTCCTCCACGCCCCAGGTCTCACAGCCGGGATGCACCGGGTCGATGTCGGCACTCATGCCGTTACCGACATGGTTGCTTCGCTCCGCCAGTCCCCACAGGATCGTCCCCGTGCGGGCGTCGACCATGCAGACGCCGTTGCGTGGCTGCGGCGTCTCGAACACATAGCTGACCTCGAGACCCGGGCGCAAAGGAGCGAGATCGCCAAGGAAGCAGAAGTCCGGATGCCCCATCCCCATGCTCCACAGCCCGCGCCCGTCATCATCGACCACGCACGCCCCCAGCACAACCTCATCGCGGCCGTCGTCGTCGAGGTCGCCGGAGTGCATCCAGTGCGAGCCCTGACCACGCCACGCGGCCCCTTCGTCCCGGTTGTCCCATTCCCACAGCCGCGCCAGCTTCCCGCCATGGTACTGGTAGGCGACGAGTTTCATCACTGTGTAGGTGCCTCGTGCGACCAGCAGGCAGGGGGTCTTCCCGTCGAGGTAGGCGACGCCAAGCTGGTTGCGCGAGGAGAGGTTGTAGCCGAGGAGGCCGCCACCGTAGTCGTTGCGGCCGGGCCAGTCGGCGCGGGCTTCCTCCTGGCCGGTCTTCCCGTCCAGGATCGAGATGTACTCCGGCCCGCTGCCGACGTGCCCGTCGGCCTCGCGCGGATCGCCCTCACTCGTCTTCGCCGCCACCTCGGCGCAGCCGTCGCCATCGAAGTCGAAGACTACGTAGGGGGCATACCAGATGCCCTGCTCGATGCCCCAGCCGAGGTCCTTGCGCCACAGGAAGGTCCCGTCGCGCCGGTAGGCCTCCAGCTTGTAGGTGTCCTTGCTGCGCTCCCAGTACCCGTCGCCGGGGTCGGTGCCCCAGGCGGGCTGCTTGATGACGAGGTCAAGTTGGCCGTCACCATCAAGATCGCCCACCGCCGCCGCCTGGGCGGAGTAGTCACCCTGCAGCTTGATGGCGAGGTAAGGCCTGGGTGCGGCGTCGGCCGGGACCGTCGCCTGTTCGGAGGGCGCCTGCTCCTGCCCGCCGCCGACGGCGCGCACCCAGTAGGCGCCGGCGCCGGCCGGTGGCGCCTCCGCGGTGAAGTCCGTGGTCCGGGTGAGCGGGGTCTCATTCAGCCGCACCGGCTGACCGCGATCGATGGTCCGGTAGACGTTGAACGCGATGTCGGTCGGGTCGGTGGCGAGCAGCCGCCAGCCGAGATACACGCGCTTGTCCTCGAGCGGGAGTGCGAGCATCCCCCGCCCCAGCTTCTCCTCGACGCGAGTGGTGGCCCACCCGGTGACCTTCGTCTTGGGCGCCGGTGCGGCCGCCGGTGGCCCCGCCTCCAGCGTCACATCGTCGATCCAGGCCTGCACCGGCCCGTATCCGCAGACGCGAATCACCAGCCGGTCACAATCGCGCGGGATGACGGCAATGGCTTCCAGCGCCTTCCAGTCGGTCGCACCCCTCACCTCGGAAAAGCCCACGCCATAGTCGACGGTGCGGCCCTGGTACATGCCAAGTGCCACCAGTTGGAGGGTCCGCGTATCGTGGCACTTCACCCAGGCGCGGAGGCGCCAGGTCTGTCCTGGCTCCACGGCGACGCCGCTGCCGGCGGGGTTGGCGACCACCCAGTCTCGCTCGCCGGTGTACTGGAGTTGGAGGCCGCGGCCGGCGTGCCCGTCGGGGCCGAGTGTGGCGGCGCCGCTGCCATCGCGCGTCGACCACGACCAGCCACTGTGGGCTACGTCGCGGCCGTACTCAAAGTCACCGTTGGCGACGCCGGTCTTCTCGGGTACCGTCGGGGTCAGCGTGATGTTGTCGTAGTACGCCGAGCCGGCGCCCTGCTTGATGGCGTAGCGGTCGTCGACCCAGAACTCGAACTTGCCGCCCCGGATGTCGAACTTCCCCAGCCGCCCGCCGAGGTCGGCGAGCCGCTGCCACTTCGTGCCATCGAACGAGATGCCGAGGTCGCGGGCATACTTGATGGAGATGGACCACAGGCCCGGGGGAATGCCGGTGAGGACCGTATGGAGGACGGGGGCGCCCTCCTCCGGCGTCGCACGGTCCGCGAGCACCGGGGGCGACTGCAACACGACTCCGCCCACCCACTTCTTCTGTGCATCGCTGTCGGTGCTCCACAGGTTCCACTTGGTGGGGAGCGTCTTGTCTTTGACCCACGCCTCCTGCGGGGAGGAGCAAGTCTCGGCCTCAAAGACGAGGGGGTCCTGCGCGAGGGCCGGGCTGACACAGGCGAAGAGCAGCACAGCGGCGAGGCTACGGAGCATGGGGGGTCCCTCCTGGCGGGGATCGTGAGCACGAGGGCATTCGCCGTGGCGGGGCGGGGGGCCTCCGCCTCCCGCGCCTGCGGCATGGGCCCGCGGGAGCGGTTCCGCTGCTTCTGCCGGCTCGCGCCGTCGATGTCATCCTGAGCCCAGACCGCTGCGCGGTCTTCTGGCGAAGGATCTGCTCCATGGGAGGGTGCTTGTGGTCAAGAGCAGGTCCTTCGTCGCTGCGGCTTCTGCGAAGCCGCATGCGCTCCTCAGGATGACATCGCCCGGGGTCGCGTGTCCCCCGACGCCGCGCGAGAGCGCCGACGAACGACGGCGTCGGAGTGGCTAACCGCCCGCAGCCCCGGGCCGCTGCAGGCGGTAGATGCGAGTCACGCCCGCCGGCAGGTCCTGCGCCACGACGGACAGCCCCGTGCCCACGGGCCGGCCGGTCACCAACTCCGTCACGTCCGCCGGGGCCGGCAGGGCGAGACGCTTCGGGCCCGCAGTCGCCGTGTGAATGACGGCATAGCCGGCGTTGGCGAAGAACGGATCGAGGCTCTCCGAATAGACGTGGACACCGGCGTAGCGGCACAGGCCCTGGAGCAGCTCGCGCTTGAGCGGCAACGCCGAGTAGACCGAGCGCCAGGTGGCGAACTCGCGCAGGGCGAGGGTGGGCTTGCCCGCCGTCGTGGCCAGGATGGTCGCGGCGGGGTCGGCAACGGCGAAGCTCGGGGTCAGGGTCCACCTCTCCTGCCGGTGGGCGGGGGCCGCGGCGGTGATCGGGTGCCGGGGCTCGGATAGCATGAGGTCATGGGGCATCGGCTCGCCGCTCGCCTGGATGCTCACGCCCGTCAGGGCGGCCATGCCGCGCTCATCGAAGCCCGTGTCCGTCAGATAGCCGGGCGCATAGACCCACACGGCCGTCTTGCCCTCCCGCTTGACCCGGGCATCGATCGCGGCGCGCGTGGCGGCGTCGAGCTTGAAGGCATTGAGGAACACATAGAGCTTGTAGTCGGGCAGGGCGGCGTGGCTGATGTCGGACAGCAGGTAGACGTCAAACGGCGCGCCCATGCGGCAGGCCTCCGCGATCGTGTCGCGGAGCAGAGCGCGCAGCGCGGTGTGCTCGCCGGTGGCATAGTGCATGCTCGGCTCATCGCCGAAGATGGCGACCTGGGCCGTCGGGGTGCGATCATCGGAGAGCGCTGTCTCGCACGCCCTGCGCAGGCGGGTGATGTCATCCATGATCTCGGCCTGGTGGAACGTGCAGTTGCCCGCCAGCAGGAACCACCAGAGGCTGGTGCCCCGGGTGAGCGAGTAGCCCACCGCACGCTGGAGCACGGCGAGGGTCTCGGGGAGGTCGTCGGTGCGGTACTCAATCGGCTGCGGGTAGAGGTGGGTGCGCGTGTCCACCTCGTCCCAGAACAGCTTGTTGTGCAGGCGGTAGCTCGCGGTGTAGGCGGAGACGAAGTCACCGACCTGCCCGCCGCGGCGGAGATCATAGGCGGTGGGGGAGGCCAGGAAGTCGATTTCCGGTGCCGCGAGCACTTCCGCGAGGCCCTGGAAACCGTCCTGGCTCAGGCAGTAGAGCGAGTAGCCGTAGAAGACCCCGGCGAGCTTCTCGCCCCGGGTCTCCTCCTTCACGATGCGGCAACTGCGGATGATGTTGCGGCTGACCATCGCGCTCAGGAAGCGGCGGTAGTCGACTACCGGGCGGCCGCGGACCGGATCGCGGAACAGGCCGTGGTGGGTGGTGGTGCGGACGGCGGGGAGCGGGGGTACCACGGTCGCGAAGTCAGCGTTCGGGTCGCCCCAGGCGCGGCGGAGGGCCTCGCGGTCGCCGCCATACTGCGCGGAAAGCCACCCGCGATAGCGGCGGATCGCGGCCGGCGAGAAGTCGGTCCGGCCGTTCTCACCCCACCAGAACCACTCGCTTGCGCTGCCGCCGGCGGGATGGTAGCCGATGATGTGGGCGGCGTAGGGGCTCGTCTCCATGTGGCGGATCACATCGCGCAGCATGACCTCATAGGTCTGCTCCCACAGCTCTGAGGCGAGGGAGGCCTGCTCCGCGGGCTTGCCATCGGCGTTGGCGCAGACCTCGGCGGGGTGCTGGGCCAGCCACCAGCGGGGCGGGTTGAGCTTCAAACGCGGTAGGATCAGCGCGTTGGGGTTGGCCGCGAGGATCGCGGCGATGCGGCGGTCGATCCGGGCGAAGTCGTACTGCCCCGGCCCCGGCCACCAGCTATGGCAGCCCTGGCCGGGCGTGGCCCAGCTCCAGAAGATCTCGCTGTAGAGATCAACGCCGGAGGCGGCGAAGTCCCGGCAGGAACGGCTGATCATCTCGTCGGCAACGTATGGCTCGGGCATCATCGCCATGCCGTAGACCGGCCGGTCGTTCAGGTGAATCATCGGGTAGCCGCCATGGGGCCTGATGGCGGCCCGGGTGGGCCCCCGGCCGATACGGTCGGGGGGGAGGTGCTCCGCCCACTTTGCCACCTGCGGCAGGACCGTCTTGAGCTCGGGGTCGTAGCCCTCGGGCAGCGGGCGCTCGATGGTGAGCGCGGTATCGGGCTTGCCGCGTTGCTCGCGCTGGAACACGGCGGCGAGCTCCTCCGCCGACAACGCGCGGTCGTAGACCCTCACATCATCGATCAGGCCGCGGAACAGGTAAGCACGCGGGCCGCCGTCGGCATGGGCCTCGCCGATGAGCAGGGGATGGGGGTTCGGCACGAGGTGGTCGGTGGTGGTCCGGCCCTCCAGGATCTTCGCCCCGTTGAGGTAGAGGGTGACCAGGCCTCGGTCGAAGGTCGCCGCAACGTGATTCCAGTGCCGCGGCTTGACGGCCGGGACTTGCGCCACCGGGACGGGAGCGCCACCGGGCACCAGGAAGCTGTCACCGTTGCGCATCAGGCCCATCCATTGGCCGGTTTCGTCCTTGAACTTGAACTCGGGCCGGCCATCGAACAGCGACAGGTAGAAGTGGATGTCCTGCCGCACGGTGCCCTCCCGCTTGCCCTGGTAGAGGATCGACCAGTAGGACGAGGGGCGCTCGGAGGGGGCCACCCACGCGGCGAGGGTAAGCTGTGTCGAGGCGCGAGTGGCTGCCGGGTCCGGCAGCGAGACGCTACTGAACTGGCTGACCAGGAGCGCCCCGTCCTGGGTGCGTGGCTTGCCGGTTACCTGGCAGGCGGCGCCCGTAACGGCACAGACGACCCCCCCGGCGACGAGATCGTCAAAGCCGAGGCGGAGGGTGAGGCCGCGGTCGAGAGCGTCCGGCTGTCCGTGGGCGACCCCCGCGGTCAGGATGGCGAGTGATACTAGCATGGTTGTGGTGATCATGATGCTCCCTGTTGGGTGGGTCCCGGATCGTGGGGTCGGACTCCCGGTGCGGCGGTTTGCCCGCTTGCCCGAGGTAGGTTCCGCCGCTATGTGCCATCTCCTTCGGTCCCGCAGGTTACAGATTCGTTCGCGCAGGGTAAGATCAGGAAGGGCTCAGGTACCCCTGTCGCCAGTGCTGTGTGAGTCACGGTAGTCGCGCACATGCGCACTTGACAAGCTTCGGGCCCTGTGTTATGCATTAGCATAGGCCATTGCAACCGCTTGCCGGCAAGCGCTCACACTCAGGTGCGGGAGTTGGCTGGCACGCATGAGGGAACCATCATCAGAAAGGGCTGATCGGACATGCGGAAGGGTTTCACGCTGATCGAGCTGTTGGTCGTCATCGCGATCATCGCCATCCTGGCGGCGATCCTCTTTCCCGTGTTTGCGCGGGCGCGCGAGAAGGCCCGGCAGACGTCGTGCCTGTCCAACGTCAAGCAGAT
>CAZIWQ010000311.1:0-7318 GCA_964542355.1 uncultured Armatimonadia bacterium | reverse complement strand
GCCTGGTTGCACCGCGCGACGAAGTGTGCCATTTTGCCGGCGTCGCCGCTGGCACACCACCAGCGCGCCGCGTCGCGAAACTCCCGCAGCCCCATCCCCGCCAGCGACGCCATCAGGGCGTTGTCGTCCGGCACGTTGGTCACAATCCCGTGGGCCTCGAGGGTGGCCGCAAACTGCACCGTCGTGCGCGTGAACTCGGCGAACGTCTGCCCGTTGAGCCGATACGGCAAGGGCTTCCAGAACGCCGGGGGGAACAGGAGCTTGATCTTGTAGTCCAGGTTCTCCCGCAGGTACTGCTCGCGGTCCACCTCAAAGCCAAACTCCTCCGGCCGCTCGAACCACGGCGTGCCCGGGAACAGCCCCGGGAACTGCACGGGCACGGCATCGGGCTTCAGGTCGAGGATCAGGCGCTCGCTCGCAGCGAGTGTCTCCGCCGTCTCGAACGGCAGCGGCACGATCATGCTGCAAATCGCCATGATCCCGGCGGCCTGCGCCGCCGCGACCGTGGCGCGCACCTCCGCCAGCTTGATCGGTTTGCGCGCGACCGTGCGCAGCAGCTCCTCGGCCCCCGTTTCCAGCCCGAAGAACAGTGCCTCGAGACCCGACTTCCGCATCCGCACGAAATGGTCGGGGAGGCTGCTGGCGAAGTGGGCGAAGCTGGTGTAGCGCACCTTCAGCCCGCGCCGCCCGATCTCCGCGGCGACCTCCGCCATCAGGCTCCCCGGTGTCGATGATCCGGCGAAACGGAAGGCACAGGTGCGCTGGCCTGTCATCACGGCCGCCATGTCATCGACCAGTCGCGCCGCCGAGCGTGTGCGCAGCCGGCTCCCGCTCTCGAACGGGTGCGTGCAGAAGGCGCAACCGTAGGGACAGCCCCGGCTGTCGTCCAGCACGAACAGCTTCAGCTTCTCATCGCCGACGAGGGCCGGATAGGTCTCGGCATCGTAGGCCGCGCTGGGGATGTCGTCCAGCACCACGATGCTCGTCGGCGTCGTCGCGTGCCCGTCGGGGGTCAGGATGCCCGGGATGCCGGCGAGCGACCGCCCCGCGAGGACGTGGGCGGCCAGGTCCAGGATCAGGTTCTCCCCCTCTCCCAGCACGATCGCATCGAACACATCCGTGTACTGCCGGATTGTCGCACCGCACCAGGTGGCGTGTGGTCCGCCCGCGAAGAGCGGCACGCCGGGGTGGTCGCGCCTGAGCGTCTCGGCGATGGCCACGGCACCGGTGAACCCATCCCCGTTCCACAGCTTGAAGCCGACGAACGCCGGCTCCAGCGCCGTCACCTGCTGCGACACTTCCTGCGCGATGGCGGCCACCTCCGCCGCCTGGTGGGCCTCGAGCAGGGCATCGACGGCCCCCAACTCCTGGAGCAGCGCCGGCGTCGGCCGACCGCGCGCCCCCATCAGCTCCTGCAGCAGCGGACCCGTCCGGCGCGACAGCTCCTCCGGGTACAGCCGCCGCATGGTGCTGATCGTGCCGAAGTCCAGGACCCGGACATGATGCCCGTGCTGCGTGAGCACCGCGGCCAGGATCCCCAGCCCATTGTCCGGGCACAGGCTGCTTGGGGAGAAGGGATAGCCGCTGTAGCCAATCAGGATCGCGTTCGCCATGTCTGTCTTCCCCCGGTCGCGCCGGGCGCCCGTCCTCCGCGACGACCCTGCCCACCTGCGGGACGCCCGTCACATGATGGAGTTCTCGAGCACGCGCGTGCAGTCGGGACTGCACGCCGGGGGCAGTATTGGCGGCGAGGGCGCACACGACCTCCCCACCCGTTACCGCTCTCCGCCGTGGTCGGAGCGGTCCCCCGACCACGAGCCGCTCGCCGTCCGGCAGAATCCCGAAGCCCCGTCAAGGCCGTTGTTGTTGGCCATCTGCCGACGTTGGCGTGCGCCGGACCGGCCTCACCCCCCGGCCCCCTCTCCGTCCCGGAGAGGGGGTGTCAGCAGGTGGGTACCGGGACGCGTGCGACGTCGCCCTCAGACGTTGTCGTTCCCCCGCGGACGCTGTCAGCGCTTCGCGCCTGCGTCCGCCAAACCTCTCCGGCACGGAGAGGGGACGGGGGTGAGGCAGATATGCCGTCGCCGTCTGTCGGGCGGGGGTTGATCCCCCGCCGCCGTTGTCGTCGCCGTCTGTAGGGCGGGGATTGGCGTGCTGCGCCGCCACGCCGGCCCGCCGACGAGCAGTGTGCACCGGCCTGCGGAAGAGCAGCGCCAACCAGGAAGGAAGTCCGCGCGTGTCGGCACCACCCAACGCCCACGAGACTGACGCGCAGACCCCCTCCTGGCACGACGAGTTGCGGCGGCCCGGTAGCGCCTTGCTCTGCGGGGCCGGGACATGGTGTCCGCGGTGGCAGGCTGGAAAGCCTGCCCCACACGGGCTGTGGTGTCCGCAATGGCAGGCTGGAACGCCTGCGCCACATGGCGGAGACGCGCTGCTACTGCCGGCCCCCGAGCGCATCCTCGAGGCCCGCAACCTCGCCGACGTCGCCCCCTTGCTGGCAGAGATCGAGGCGGCAACCCGGCGCGGGCATCTCGTCGTTGGCTATCTGACCTATGAGGCCGGGGCCGCATTCGAGCTCACAACGCGCCCACCGCCACGAGCGCTCCCACTGGCCTGGGCAGCCCTGTATGAGCCCGGCGGCGTGAGGCTGCTGACCGCGGCCGACCTGCGCCCACCCGCGGTCTTCCCCGACCTCAGCGAGGCCTGCGTCAGCCTCAACGTTGACCGCGAGGCGTACGGAGCGGCCATCGACGCGGTGAAGCGCTACATCGCCGCCGGCGACACCTACCAGGTCAACTACACCTGTCGGGCGCGTTTCGCACTGGCCGCCGACCCGCTGAGCTACTTCCTCACCCTCGTGGCCTCGCACCCGGTACCCTATGCGGCGTACCTCAACCTCGGGCCGGTGCAGGTGCTGAGCCTGTCACCGGAGCTGTTCCTCCGGCGACGAGGCGACGTACTGGAGAGCCACCCGATGAAGGGCACCCGTCGCCGCGGGCGCACGTTGGCAGAGGACCGGGAGCTGGCGGAAGAACTCGTCGCCAGCGAGAAGGACCGCGCCGAGAACCTGATGATCGTGGACATGGTCCGCAACGACCTCGGGCGCATCGCACACACCGGGACCGTCACCGTACCCCGGCTGTTTGTCGCCGAGAGATACCGTAGCGTCTGGCAGATGACCAGCACGGTTGTCGGCCGCCTCCGACCCGAAGTGGGGCTAGCGCAGGTCATGGCCGCCACCTTCCCCGGGGCCTCGATCACCGGCGCCCCCAAGCGCCGCACGATGGAGATCATCCACGAGCTGGAGCCGGAGCCACGTGGCATCTACACCGGGGCGATCGGCCTGTTCATGCCGGACGGCGACTTCACCTGCGGGCTCCCCATCCGCACGCTCGTGCACTGTGCCGGACACTATGAGCTGGGGATCGGGGCCGGCATCCTGTGGGACTCCCAGCCGCAGGCGGAGTATGAGGAGACACTGCTCAAGGCCCAGTTTGCCCTGCGGGTCACGCCCGACCTCAAGCTGTTCGAGACGCTGCTGCTCGCCACCGAGGGCGAGTATGCCGACCAGGAAGCGCACCTCGCGCGCATGGCACAGTCCGCCGAGTACTGGGCGATCCCTTTCTGTCGCGAAAGCGCCCGGCGTTGTCTCGACCAGACCGCCACTGAGGCTGCGAGCCGCCCGGCTGTCGTCAGACTCGAGCTGGACTCGGCCGGGGAGCTCACCGGCAGCGTGCGGCCGGCCCCCCCTCCTCCCCCTCGACCGGTGAGAGTCGTGCTCTCCGCCCACCACACCGACGCGCACGACCGCCTCCTGGTCCACAAGACCAACCGGCGCGCACTCTATGATGAGGAGCGCACGCACGCTCAAGCGCAGGGGTTCTGGGAGGTGCTGTTCGCCAACCACGACGGTCACGTGACCGAGGGCGCCATCACCAATGTATTCCTCAAGGTCAGGGGACAGTGGGTCACACCACCCGTGACGGACGGTCTCCTGCCAGGCATCTGGCGCGAGAGCTTCCTCCGCGAGGTCGGGGCGAAGGCGGTGTCGCTGACGGTTGCCGACCTGCAGAATGCGGAGGAGGTCGTCATCGGCAATTCGGTCCGCGGCGCGATTCGCGTCGACGAGGTGTGCGTGGGGGGAGACGGCACGGAGAGCTGATAGGGGGATAGCTGATAGCGAATAGCTAGAGAGCTGATAGCGAACGGCGACGGCGACGGCGGCATTCGGCATTCGGCATTCGGCATTCGGCATTCGGCATTCGGCATTCGGCATTCGGCGAACGGCGACGGCGAACGGCGAACGGCGACGGCAACGGCGACGGCGGCATTCGGCGGACGGCGGACGGCGACGAAGGCTACAGTAGGTGCACGCCATCCCACCGGAGGTGTCGCATCACTGGAGTCGGCGTGCAGGGGCGGGGGCGACAGAGCCGGGAGGGAGAGCGCTCGCGGGTGAGCCTCATCGATGCCCACGTCCACCTGCAGGAAGAGGTCCTGGCAGGCCGTGTGCCGGCGATCATACACCGGGCCCGCCAGGCCGCAGTGGGCTGCCTCGTGTGCAATGGGACGCATGCCGGCGACTGGGAGCAGGTGCTCCGCCTCGCGCAGACATACCCCGAGGTCGTCCCCTGCTTCGGGCTCCATCCGTGGTTTGTCACCGAGCGCCAGCCGGACTGGCTCCAGGTACTGGAAGGGTACCTCGACACCGTCCCCGCCGGCATCGGCGAGGTCGGGCTCGATCGCCGCAGACGAGACGGCGACGAGGTGGCGCAGGAGGCGGTGTTCCGCGCCCAGCTCGATCTGGCGCAGCGGCGCAAGCTCCCGCTGGTAGTCCATTGCCTGCGGGCCTGGGGCTGGCTCTTGCGGGTCCTGGACGAGGTCGGGCCGCTGCCGGGTGGCATGCTCCTCCATGCCTACAGCGGCGCGGCGGAGATGATCGCGCCACTCGTGGCGCGGGGCGCCTACTTCTCGTTCGCGGGGAATGTGCTCTCGGAGCGCCAGCGGCGGGGTCGGCTCGCCGTCGTGGCCGTCCCCCCGGACCGGCTGTTGGTGGAGACGGATACGCCGGCCATGCTGCCGCCGGAGGGCTTCCGGCCGTACGGGATCCCGATCGACACGGGCGGCGTCTGGAACGAGCCCGCCAACCTCCCCGCCATCGTCGCGGGCATCGCCGCGCTGCGCGCCATGAGCGTCCCGGAACTGACACAGCTCACGCGGGAGAACGCACAACGACTGTTTGGTGACATCGGATGCCGTCCGAGCGCTTCCTGCGGCTAGAGCAGATGATCGGCCCCGCCGGGCTCCGGCGGTTGCAGGCGGCCCACGTGGCTGTGGTTGGCCTGGGGGCCGTCGGTAGCTATGCCACGGAGGCCCTGGCACGCTCCGGTGTCGGCGCGTTGCGCCTGGTTGATCACGACGTCATCCGCCCCAGCAACACGAACCGCCAGCTCTATGCCCTGGAATCGACGCTCGGCCTATCAAAGGTGGAGGTGGCCGCGCAGCGCGTGCGCGACATCAACCCTCAGTGCCGGGTGGAGCCGCTCGGGCTGTTTGCGCATGTCGACACGCTGCCGACGGTTCTGGCCGGCCCCCCCGACCTCGTCATCGATGCCATCGATGCGTGCACCCCGAAGCTGGAGCTGCTAGCGGCTGCGCTCAGGGGCGGCGTCCGCACGGTTAGCTCCATGGGCGCCGCACTGCGCACGGACCCGAGGTGCGTCCGCACGGGGTGGCTTGGGGACGTGTCAGGCTGCCCGCTGGCGAGGCGCGTGCGCAAGGGGCTGCGCAACCGGGGCCTCACGACGGACATCCTGTGCGTGTATAGCGACGAGCCGCTGGTCGAGCACGCCGTGCTCCCTCCGGAGGAAGCGGAGGCGGACAGCGGCGAGTATGCGCGTGGGCGCCCGCGCCGGGTGCTCGGCAGTCTGCCCACAATGACCGCGATCTTCGGCCTGACCGTCGCCAACGTCGCGCTGCGGCTGCTCCTGGGCGAGCTGTTCCCGCGGAGCGGGTAGACCGAGCAGCTCGGTCGGCGGGGAGGCGTGTCGAGCGGGACGACGCCGCTGCTTTTCGCGTCATCCGGCGCCTCTGTCATCCTGAGCCCAGACCGCGCAGAGGTCTTCTGGCGAAGGATCAGCATCAGCCGAAGGCGCTTGTATGCGGAATGTGATCCTTCGTCGCTGCGGCTTCTGCGAAGCCGCAAACACTCCTCAGGATGACACCGGCCCGAGGCCCGGTTCGTGCGCATGCCCCACAGCCGGGAGGTCACACACACCCCGAGGCCGAAGTGGCGCGCACGCACTGAACACGCCCTCACAGGAGAGATGGCATGAAGCTCAGCCTGCTCACATACCTGCTCGGCAAGGACATGACTCTGGACGAGCTCTTCAACGTCACCCGCCGCAACCGGATCGACGGTCTCGAGCTGCGGGCGGAGCTGGGACACCAACATGGCGTCGAGCTCACTCTCGATGCCGCCGCCCGGGCCGCAGTCAAGGAGCGCTTCGCCGACTCCGGCGTCACCTTCGCCTGTCTCGCAACAAGCTGCAAGTTCGAATCGCCGGATGAGGCAACGCGTCAGGCGGAGATCGACCGCGCCAAGAGCTACTGCGACCTCGCCGCCGACTGCGGGGCCCCGCGCATCCGTGTGTTCGGCAACGCCATCCCCCAGGGCTGTGACCCCGACGATGTCGTGGAGTGGGTCGGCGTCTCCCTGCGGCAGATCGCCGAGCACGCCGAGGCGCGCAGTGTGGATGTGTGCCTGGAGATGCACGGGGACTTCTACTGGTGGGAGTATGCGCTCGACGCCGTGCAGATTGCCGACCACCCCCGCATCGGCATCGTCCACAACTGCGACCCGCGCGAGATGAGCTTCGGCCCGATCGCGGCCTTCTACGAGCCCGTCCGCGACTACATCCGCCACGTGCATATGCACGACATCGAGAGCGATTACCCCTACACGGCCCTGTTCGGCATGCTCAAGCGCGATGGGTATGGCGGGTTCCTGTCACTGGAGAGCTCCGCCAGCAGCGACCCGGTCCGCGTGATCGGTCTGTCCGCCGCCCTGTGGCGCGAGATGGTCGCCAACGCCTGAGTGGCGGAGGGCTGAGGAGGCATAGTCGCGAGAGCGCCCCGGGGGTGTGCCCCCGGGGCGCTGACGTATGGACGCGCGAGGGTGCCGAGCGCCCCTGTCGCGCAGGCCGAGCGGGACGACGCCGCTGTTTTCTGGCCAACCCGTCGGCGGCCGCACGAACCGCACCTGCTGGTCACTGTCATCCTGAGGAGCGCATGCGGCTTCACAGAAGCCGCAGCG
>CAZIWQ010000310.1:0-7320 GCA_964542355.1 uncultured Armatimonadia bacterium | reverse complement strand
GGAGTCGAGAAACATGGCCCGGCGGGTCCTGTTGCTGTTCGCGCTCATCGGCCTTGGATGCGTGACGACGGTAGTGCCAGGTCTGTGCCAGGGGAGGGACAACGGCCTGGGCCTGGAGGATCTCGGCGACCTCGGCGCTTTGGGAGGCCTGGGAGGCATGGGGGGGCTGGGCTTGCTCGGGGCGTTGGGTGGGCTGGGGGCGGGCGCGGGGGCCCCGGCGGCGGCACCCAGTGTGGTGGTGTCGCAGCCCGCGATGCTGGTGCGCGGCAACAGTCTGTACGTGGCCTTCATGGGGAAGATCACGAAGTTCGATGCGGACACGCTGGTGAAGCAGGCGGAGGCGACTTACTGGACGCCCCCGACGGCGACGACGATGACCACCGGCAGCGGGTCCGGCCCGCGGATGCTGCCGGGGGGGCCGGCAGGTCCGCCGCCGCCACTGGTCCCCGGCGCGACGCCCTCCCAAGGGCCGTGAGGCCTCAGCGCACGGGATCTGTCGCCCGCCGACCGACGCCGGGCCGAGGGCGCAACCGAAGCACGGCTCCCCGACTAGCCTGTCACCGGACCGAACACGAGGGCGAGCAGCTCGACCGGGGCTGCCGCACCGCTCGTGACCACCATCTCGTGCCAACCCTCCGCGATGACGCCCAGATCGAGGGACGCGGAGCCCTTGACCTCGGGCCCGGCCTTCCCGTCCAGGCGCACCAGGAAGCCGGCCTGATCGGCCGGCAGGGCCTCGAGCCGGAGGCACCAGTGCCCGCTCGGCAGGTAGACGCGGTAGGCGGCGCGTCCGGCAGGGGCGAGCGTGATCGCCTCGCGGCGCACCGCCCCTTCCCGCGGCGGGGCTGCCAGCTTGCTGGCGACGGGGTTGAGGGCACCGGCGTCGACACGCAGGCTACCGCGGGCGAGCAGGGCGGCGACCGCGGCCTTGTAGGCTGCGACGAAGTCCGCAGGGGCTGCCCCGGCAGCCGTACGCAGCGTTGCGCCCAATACCTGGCGGCCGTTCGCCGCCTGCACCCACAGGCAGAACCCCACGAAGCGCGCAGCCGCATCCTCCCCCGCAAAGCTCTCCGGTGGCGTTGCCAGCCACGCGGCCAGCGGCAGGCGGCACTGGTCGAGCAGGAAGTCGTGCGCCGCGACATGGCCGGTGTTCCACATCTTGTCCAGCGCTTCCGCACTGGGTGCGCTGGGCCATGGATCGGCGACGACACTACCGGCCTCCTCCAAGAGCCACTGGAACAGCAGGCACTCCCCCAGGTCGCCGTTGGCCCAGCGCTCGTCGCCGGGGAACGGGCCGACGCGGGGGAGGAGCAGGTGCCCCGTCTCGTGGAGGACTTCGCGCAGCCATTCCCGCGGCCCGCGATCGTGATCGACGTCATAGAAGAACAGGCTGTCCTCGAACTGCTCCGCGCCGGTCGGCCCTTCCTCTGTCAGGAACACCCGGAAGTGGTCACCGGCGGCGGGTCGCCGATCGATCCCCAGGTACTCCTGCAAGTACACATGCGCACGCAACACCACCTGCAGCAGACGCCCGGCGAGTGCTGTGTAGTCGTTGCCGGAGAGCAGGATCGTGGCCGAGGGGTACCCCACGGCCCAGCGCGTCCGCGCGATGCGGCCGTCGGGGTCCACCAGCATCCCATAGACCATGCGGTTATACATGAGGTTATCCGAAGTGGTGCCGGAGGCGGGCAGCCGCACCCACGGCGCGGCCTTCTGGGCCCTCAACTCCTCGGGGAACAGGAGCGAGTTGGTGTAGACGAGGCCGCGATCCGGCCGCGATCCGGTATGCAGCTCGGCCGCGAGCTTGCAGTTGTCGACCGTGAAGGCAACGGGGCTGAGCTTGAGGTAGGCGACGGCGAGCTCGCGCGGGAAGCGGCCCTCGTAGAACAGGCGGCGGAAGTGCTCCCGCGCTCTCTCATGTCGCGGGTCAATCTTGGCCAGCACGTGCCCGTAGAGCTCCAGTGCCTCCTCCTTGCGCCCGGTGGCCTCGTAGAGCTCAGCGAGGGTGAGAAAGCCCATCGGGGAGGCGGGCCCCGCCTTGATGGCCTGCAGCAAGAGGCTCTCCGCGGCCTGCTGCTTGCCCTCCTTGAGCAGCCGGCGAGCCGCGGCGAGCAGGTCGCCGGGCTGCCCGGCCGGTGGATCGGCCGCCCACACCCAGGCCGCGGGGATCAGCAGGATGAGGGCGAGGGTGAGGGCCAACGACGATGTCACGGCGCGGTGCGGCGCGACGGTACGTCGGCTCATGGCTCCTGGGCTCCCTCCGCGCTCCCGGGGTGGCACTCGATGCGCGCCACCAGCTCGTCGGCCAGCCCCCGGTTCTGGCGGTCGACAAAGGTCTCCACATACACGAGCTTGTTCGTCTCCGGACAGTGCCACGCGCGGGCGATCAACTGGTCCGCGTACAGCTTGCCGACACAGTGCTGGTAGAAGCGCTGGAACTGCTGGATGACGGTAATCGTGTCACCGGTGATGGCCAATCCCTCGTGCCCCTTGATCTCGTGTGGCTCGGGCACGGCGCCGTACTTGCGCAGGGTCTTGGCCATCTCGTTACCGACCCACTCCTGCAGGGTCTTCTTCTTCAGGGCCACGTTGGCCATGCCCCAGCGGGCGACCTTGATGTGCTCGGTGTCGTTGGTGAACTCAAACTCGATCAGACCGGCCATGAGGCGTTGACCCGCGTGGGCGAAGCTGGTGGGGGCCCAGCACGAGAAGCCATAGGCCGACCACAGGACCCAGTCGCCGGCCGGGTGGTCCTCGATGTCGAGCAGGATGGAGGCGGCGAGCTCCTGCTCGATCTCGGCGTCGCCCCCGGGAGGGAACATCACCTGGGCAATCATGGTGCGCCCGCAGTCCTTGCATGCCCAGGCGGCGCCATAGCCCTCGACCTCCGCATGCCAGTGGAACGACTTCAACCCGGGCTTGCGCCGCTTGCGCTTGCTGAGCAGCCGCGCGTCCGGATCCACCGCCACCGGCGGCGCGTCCTTCTTCCGGCCCTTCTGGAGGTCCTTCAGGTACTTGTCGACGACGGCGTTCACGTCGACGAAGCCGGCTTCGGAGGCCCACTTCACTTCCAGGCGCGGCATCGTGTCGTCATCGAAGCGGACGTAGCCGGCCCTGGTGTCGCCGCTGAGCGCGCCAACGTTCCAGTCCGCGGGGATCGCGAGGGTGACGCCTTGCCAGCCGACAGCGACAAGCTCAGGTTGCGGGGGGGGGGCGTGTCTGGGCATGCGTTGTGGCCGGTGACAGGCTCCGCGGCCTCACGGCGGCGTTCCCGCCGCTCGATGGGGACCGGGGCCGAGCAGCCCGCTGCCAGCCGGAGGGGCTCGTACCGAATGCTGGCAGGGGCAACGCGACCTCACAGGTAGCCCCGAGGCGGCGCGACACGGGTCTCCGGCAGCTCTCCTAGAAGGCGATCTTGTGCCGGCGCATGTATACGTTCTCAAGCAGGCCGACGCAGATCATGTTGGTGACCAGGTTGCTGCCCCCGTAGCTCAGGAATGGCAGCGGCATCCCCTTCACCGGCATGAGGCCAATCGTCATGCCGATGTTCACACAGATATGCACGAAGAACAGGCCGGCCACCCCGGCCGCGATGAGCTGGCCGAGCTGGTCCTTGGCAGACACCGTGATCGCCAGCGCCCGCCACAGCAGAGCCGCGAACAAGCCGAGGACGAACACACACCCGACGAACCCGCGCTCCTCACCAATTGCGGTGAAGATGAAGTCGGTTTCCTGGTCAGGCACGAAGCTGAGCTGCGTCTGCTTCCCGCGGAACAGCCCCTGGCCCCACATGCCGCCGGAACCGATGGCGATCATCGACTGGCGGAGTTGCCACCCCGCCCCCGTGGGGTCCTCGTCCGGGTTGCGAAAGGTGAGCATGCGGGCCTTCTGGTTCGGGCGGATGATCCCCGTGTTCCACGCCGCACCAAACAGCAGCACCGCCGCCAGCACGTAGGCTGCCAGGTGCGAGATGCGCGCGCCGGCCACGAACATCATGGTGAGCCAGATGCACATGATCACCGTCGGGGTACCCAGGTCGGGCTGCAGGAAGATCAGGCCGGCCGGTACCGCGGCGTAGATCAGTGACCGCGACACCAGCGAGAGTGTGTCAATCTCATCATCGCGATTGGCGACGAATGTGGCAAGAATGATGATGACAGCGATCTTCGCCAGCTCAGACGGCTGCAGATTCACCGGGCCGATCGCGATCCAGCGGCCCGCCCCACGCACGTAACCATACTCGGGCAGGAAGCGCCCGATGATGATCACGATGACCAGGAGCGCGATGACAGCGCCCATGATGGGGATGGCGAGGGCGGAGATCTTCTCGTAGTCCAGCATCGCGGCGCAGACCATGGCCAGCACCGCGATGATCAGCCAGGTGAGCTGGGCCTGGACCTTCTGCGCCGGCGCATGACCCGTCCCCACGAGGGCCGCTCGCGTGCTGCTGTAGATCATCAACAGCCCGACTGCCAGTAGCAGGGCCACGATCACAAGCAGGGTCGGGTCAAGCCGGCTCAAGAGACGCCGCTGGTGGAGCATACCGGCGAGTATAGCACAAAGGGCAACGGCAGCGAATAGCTGATAGCGAATGAGCGAATGGCTAACGGCGGGGAACGGGGAACGGCAGTGAATAGCTAATAGCGAATGAGCGAATAGCTAACGGCGAGGGAGACGGCGAGGAACGGCGGGAACGGCGAACGGCAGCGAATAGCTAACGGCGGGGAACGGCAGGGGATAGCGGATGCCTGTGCTGCCGGGCGTGTGCCGTTGGCCGTTAGCTATCAGCTTATCAGCTATTCGCTATCAGCTTGCCCGTGTCCCGCTATCAGCTTGCCCGTACCCCGCTTCCCCTCGCAGATAGCGGCAGATCGCTCGCGCAAGATCCGCACCCAATGCCCGCGCGCTGGCAGGTGTCACCGCCGTGCCTCCGGCCGACGCATAGGGGATCTCCAGGCCGGCCGCAAGCGTAACCCCCGGCAGCTCAAACGCCCAGTCGGCACAGCAGCGGCCCTGGTGGAAGCTGTCCCCCGTGTTCCAGTCCACGCCGAACGGGAGATTGTTCGCAGGGGAGAACGGGATCGGCCCGATCCGGGCCGCTTCGAGCAAGCGCGAGAAGCGCTCCACCGCCTCCCACTGCACCTCCTGGGCCGTGCCGACGAAGTAGACGTCCTCGTTGCGGTGCCCGCGGATCCAGGGACAGTGCAGGTCGAGGGCAAGCCGCAGACGGCCGGCCGACCAGCCGGGCACCAGCTCGCGGAGGGCACGGGTCTCGGGGTGGACACTGTCGCCCGCATAATCGCGGTTGTGATCGCGCGGGCGTCGGTTCTTGCCCTGGTCGCCGTCCTCAACCCCATCCTTGTCGGCGAAAGGAACGACGAGGAACTCCACGTGCTCACGCAGCCAGCACCCCTCCGGATCGTCCCCCAACACGTAGTCGAGCAACCCCTCGAGGCTGTAGGAGGCCATCATCTCGCAGGCATGGTGACGGCAGGTCAGCAGCACGCGCTGAGCGGGGTCGCCGTTTAGCTGTCCGGCGCGCACGAGCTCGGCGGATCGCCCTCTGCGCGTTGTGCACAGGGAGCTGACCTCCAGGCTCGGGCCGGCGGTGTGGCGCGCGGTGAACGCCTCCAGGTCACGCTGCGTGTAGGGCATCGCGAGGCAGAAGCGGGCATCGTGCACCTCGGGGCCGAAGGCGTAGGTGAATGAGTCACCGCTCACGGCCTCCGCTCCGAGCCAGTCCCACGTGCGCCCGGCGTCGGGGCTGACCGCAGGCCCCAATGCGGCAAGCACGCTCTGGTTGGTGAAGCGGAAGCGGAGCGTGCGGCCCGCGGCGTGGCGCACTCCGAAGCACCAGTAGAACCACCACCCCTCCGTGTCGCGCAGGTCCTGATGGAGGGTCACTTCGTCGCCCGCGATCGCGTCGACGATGATGTTTGCACCCGCGAAGTCAGAGTAGACGACCGGCGTTGCAGGCGCAGTGGGGCCGTGCGAAGGCGTTGGCATGGATCTGCCCCCTCAATGCAGACGGACTCGACAGCGGCACGGCGGTCACGCCGGGAGCCAGTTGGCGCGCGGGTTGACCGGCGGCCCTTTCTGCGGCCGCGGGGCGATCACCTGTCCGTCCGTTTCTGCCGGACGGGGGCTTGTGCTATAATGGCACTAACGATACTGCAGACAGGGAGTGACACCGTTCGTGGCTGAAGAACGCATTCTACGACTGGGACTGCCCAAGGGCAGCCTGCAACAGGCAACCGTCGAGATCTTCCAGAACGCCGGCTACAAGATCTCGGTCGATGAGCGGCAGTACCGGCCGCACATCGATGACGAGGAGATCTGGAGTGTGCTCTTGCGAGCGCAGGAGATGCCCACCTACGTGCAGGACGGGATCCTGGACTGCGGCCTCACCGGCCTGGACTGGATCAAGGAGCGCGAGGCCGACATCGTCGAGGTGGCAGACCTGGTCTACTCCAAGCGTGGCATGCGCCCCTACAAATGGGTGCTCGCCGCCCATGAGGGCTCCGACATTCACGGGCCCGGCGACCTGCAGGGCAAGCGCGTGGCGACCGAGCTGGTCAATGTGGCGCGGCGGTACCTCGCCGAGCACGGTGTGGAGGCCCACGTGGAGTTCTCCTGGGGGGCCACGGAAGCCAAGTGCCCGAGCCTGGTGGACGCCATCATCGAGGGGACCGAGACCGGCAGTACCCTCCGGGCCAACAACCTCCACATCGTGGATGTGCTGTTTGAGTCGACAACCAAGTTCATCGCCAACAAGGGCGCGTGGGCCGATCCCTGGAAGCGCTCGAAGATCGAGGATATCGCCCTGCTGCTGCGGGGTGCGCTGGCGGCCGAGGAGAAGGTGGGGCTGAAGATGAACGTGGCCCAGACTGACCTCGCCGAGGTGTTGGCATGCCTGCCGGCCCTCAAGCGCCCCACCGTCTCCCCGCTGGCCGGTGGCGAGTGGGTGGCCGTGGAGACCGTGACCGACAAGAAGACGGTCCGGCGGCTGATCCCGCTGCTGAAGCAGGCGGGCGCTGAGGGCATCATCGAGTACCCGCTCAACAAGATCATTCCGTGAGGGGTCATCCCGAAGCGTGACCCCGGGGGCCGGAGCCCGCAGAGCGGGACGACGCCGCTGTTTTTCGCGTCGTTCCGCCTGCCTGTCATCCTGAGCCCAGACCGCGCAGCGGTCTTCTGGCGAAGGATCAGCACCAGCCGAAGGCGCTTGTTGGCGGAATGTGATCCTTCGTCGCTACGGCTTCTGTGAAGCCGCATGCGCTCCTCAGGATGACAGTGACCAGCAGGTGCGGTTCGTGCGTC
>CAZIWQ010000309.1:0-7324 GCA_964542355.1 uncultured Armatimonadia bacterium | reverse complement strand
GGCCCGCCGCGCCTCCGCCACCAGGCGCTTCAGGAGCGGTGCCTGTCTCGCGAAACGCTTCAGTCCGCCGCTACTCACTGAGTAGGCGCCGTGCGACCAGGTAAGGACATTGCGGATGACCAGGTCATCGCAGTGTCGGATGGCCTGCTCCGCAGTCACACGCGTCCCCCATCGTTCGAGTACCTGCACGACCTGCCCCGGCGTGGCCGCCACGAGGCCTGCCTCGATGAGGGCCAAAGCCACAGCCTGCAGCTCGCGGTCCTCGATCTCCAGCACCGGGCTGAGCAAGGCCTGGTAGACCTCGTGGCTGCCGTCGACCTCCGCAAGGTCCTGCAGACCGACTCGGTGGCTCCGCCCGCGAATACACCTCTCCACCAGCTCACAGCCATAGAACTGCAGCAGGCTCGGCAGACACCCGGTGGTCTCGAGCAGATGGGCGACCGCCCGCTCCTGATCCTCCAGCTCGAGGCCCAGCTCCGCCATCGCACCCACAACGAGGCTCCGCGCCGCGTTCTCGTCGATGGGGCCCAGCCGCAAGAGCCGCATGCGGCCACTCAGAGGCGAATTCTCGTCCAGCGCGGTACGCAGCACCGCGCCCTTGCCGGCAATCACCAGGCGCAGCGGTGCCTTTGGCTTCCCCGGCCCCTGGGGCGGTGTCGTGGCATGGCGCAGCTCGGTGAGGAGCGGGTATTTGTGCGCCCGGTCGCCCTCGAGGAGCTCGTCCGCCTCGTCGACGATCAACTCCACCTGTCCCCCGAGCTTGCCGCTGAGGTAGCGGAAGAAGCGCGACAGCGACTCAGCGGCCACCCGCTTGCCGAGGCTGGACCCATCGAGACTGGCGGCGAGACGGGCGGCGAAGCTCTCGCGGGCACGGCTCCACTCGCCCCGGCAGTCCAGCGTGAACACGAGGTTCCAGCGCGGGTCGCCCTCGCGGACGAGGCGCGGCTTGAGTTGCGACACGAGGGAGGTCTTGCCGATCCGGCCGGGGCCGGCGATGATCAGGCTTTGCTCAACACTGTTGACGAGGATGTCGAGCTCATCTTGCCTGCCGCAGAACATCGCCCCGACGGCGGGACGGGTGATGGAGAAGGGCACGAGCCGCCGCAGCGAGAGCTGTGAGCGTGCGGCAGCGACCAGCGGACCGCGCGCTGTCGCGGTGCTCAGGACGCTCGCGATCTCGGCCTGCCCCAGCACGACCCGGGAGCCGGGGGCCGGCAGGTACGCACTGTTCGGCAGCACCCCGCCGCCGGGGAACAGCACCCACGCGATGGTGCCGTTGGCCTGGCCCCGGGTCACCGCCCGCCGCACGGCGCCCGGCACGTCCGGGCAGGTCGGGCCGATCGCGACGCAGGGGCAGTCCTCGAAGCCGGAGAGGGTGATGTGCGACACGTCCATGGTGAAATGGGCGGCCCCTGCCTCCACGGCCACCAGCCGGCTCGTGCCCCCGACGGCCTCCTGCCACGCCTGCAGGAACAGGCGGAGCGGCCCCTCGGTGACGGTTGCCAGGCCCTTGGGCCAGTCAGACACCGGGGAAGCGACGGCGGCCGCCCCGGCAGCCGCACCTGTGAACACCGGCCTCACCTCTCCTGCGCGGAGTAGGCACACCTGATCTCCCAGGCGATCGCATCGAGCCGGGCACGCTCACCGGCGTCGAGATCGCGCCGGAGGCCCTGGATCAGAGCCTCGCAGTCCTCCACGGTGCTCAGAGTTTGCTCGATGCCGGCAGCCCGCGCCGGCTGCAACCCCGGCAGCATGACTTGCTCCCGGATGGCCCCAAGTTGGCAGTGAGCCACCAGCTCGCGCAGACGGATGCCTAGCCGCCGGCCCAGGCGGACGGCACGATCCGCCGGCCATTCGCGCACCGCCTCGAGGCGATCCACCGCCAACGCCCGACAGACCCGTTCGACCGCCAGGCCTGCGCAACGCGCCAGGTACTCGAGGTACTCCGCCAGGGGCAGAGCCACGAAGCCGGCCTCCACCCGCTGGCGTCGCATCGCATCCAGGGCCCACGCCTGCAGTCCGGCCTCCCGGCATCTGGCCACGAAAGCGTTCGCGGGCCCGGCCCGCTCCGCGTCGCGTGTCGCGGCCGCGACCGCCAGCTCACCTGGGGAGACCTCCGCCACCAGTAGTGATCGCAACCGCTTGTCCATGCGATGTTGCCACCCTTTCCGACTGCGATTCGGTGTCGCGTACTCCCCGCTCAGTGTGGCTGTCGGCTCCCCGCGCCCTCCCGCAGCCACTCTTGTACGGCCGGATCCTCCTCCAACAGCCTGCGCAGATGCTCCCTGGCACGGTGGTGCCTGACACGCGCGGCCCCCTCGCTCACGCCGAGCAGCTCGGCGAGCTCGGCGTACGGGCAGGGCTCGTCGTACAGCCGCATGAGCACGATGTCCTGGTCCAGAGGCGACAAGGTGGCGAGTGCCGTGCGCATGGCCTCCACCACCTTGTCGTTGGGAGCATGGGTTGGTCGCGTGCTCGAGATTGCGTCTGCCTTGCCTCCGCGCGCCGCCTTGTACTCGGGCGTCCTGCGCCGCCAGTCTACCAGGTTCCGGTGCGCGATACGGAACGCCCACCGCTCGAAGCTGCCATCACCTGCCTCTCGATAGCCCCCGACGCCCATGGCCACATCGGTGATCGTGCAGATGGCAAGGTCATCACAATCCTCGATCAGGAGGCCGTGTCGACTGAAGTAGGCCCGGAAGCGCGGCCCAAACGCTTCCGCGAATGCGGCGAATGCCACCTCCTCTCCGGCCTGCATCCTGCGTACGAGATCTTCCATTGTTGCGCTCGCAGTTGGTTTCCGTTCGCCCTCATAGAGTATATCGCGCACGCGTTACAGCGGGCGCCCACCCTCGGCCAGGTAGCCCGGGCAACCGTCCCTCCACGTTGCGGCGTCGGTGGACCGCGCGGGGGATCCCTGGTGCCACCTACCGCACCTCCACCAGTCGCACCGGCCCGATGAAGACCGTCGTGGTGTAGTTGCCCACCGCCCGCCTATCAAGCAGCCGCAGCGTCAACTCGATCTCCTCCCCTTCGGCCCCGATGCGCGAGACATCCACACTGCTCCACTCGTGCCCTCCACGGCGCGTCAGGGCGATGTCCTCCTCCCATACGAGGTCATTGCCGTGCAGCAGTTGGTAGTAGCGGTAGCCTCGCCACTTGTCGCTGTCGTACTCATCCGTGAGGAAGAACTGCAGATGCAGCTTGCCCTCGCAGTGGGGGCGCTGGAAGCGGAAGGTAAC
The DNA here is from genome assembly GCA_964542355.1 of uncultured Armatimonadia bacterium. GTDB lineage: Bacteria > Armatimonadota > Zipacnadia > Zipacnadales > JABUFB01 > CAZIWQ01. The sequence continues at coordinate 4,082 of CAZIWQ010000309.1, read as the reverse complement.
CTGGCAGAAGTCACCCGGTGACGAAGCGGTGTGACCGGGGAAGCTCATGACAAAGGCCCGCGGGTTGTCGGCCGGATAGAGGCCGGTCAGCCACTTGCCCTGGAGGCCGGTCGGCGAGGCGGCAAGCTGCGTGGGGGCGATCGTTACCAGCACCGTGCCCGGTGCCGGCGGCTGGTCGAGGGGCGCGAGCATTGCCTCCGGGTCCAGGCCTGCGGCCTTCAGATCGGCCAGGCGTTTGGCGAAGGCCTGCGCGCGCCGGCCCAGCTCCGCCCGCCAGTAGGCCTCGTCACCGCGGGCACGCTCGCTCCACAACTTGACGTAGGCATCGAGGGTGACGAGGTCCGCCAGGCGCTGCTGCAGGGCGGCGAGCTCCTGCTCGAGGCGCGGCCGCACCTGCGCCGACAGCTCCGCCACGCCCGCCATGTCGTTCGTCGTCAGCCTGGCCAGCACCGCGGCCTCATGCGCCGGCCACCAGGCCTCTGGTCGCTCGACCGTCGCCAGCGCCTGTGCCGCCTGCAGCTCCGCGCCCATCGGCTCGAGGAACTGCGCCTGCAGACGCTCCGGGGTCAGCAGTGAATCCCGCGGCGCGCTGTCCCTGACCTCCGCGCTCAGCCTGGCGAGCTCCTCGAGCAGCCTGGCGATCGTCTCCGGCTGCGCGCCGGATCGCACCCGTGCCGGGAAGCTGGCGTTCGGGTCGGCGGCACGATCGGGTAGCAGGAAGCTGGCCTTCAGCTCGTGGAGGGCATCGTCGAGGCGCACCATCTTCTCTACGCTGGAGGGCCCGTAGACCGTCTCGTAGATGGCGCGGCGCGCCTTGGTGAAGTCGTGCCGTGGAGGGTCCCACGCCCACAGCCCCAACACGGCGCAGGTATACTCCGGCTGCCACCCGCCCCACATCATCGCCGTGTCGGTGTTGGCGGGGGCGTCGCGGAGCTTCTCGTAGGCCGGTGTGTGCCACCCCCACGTCAGCGGCGCAACCTCCATGTAGGAGGGTCTCCCGGCCGGGCGAAAGCTGGTGCCGCCGTAGCTACCGTGGGTGAAGCCACCCTCGGTGCGCGGCCAATTGTGCCACCAGGCGGGGAACGACTGCAGGCCGAGGTGGCGCGCCGCGGCGAGGTCCTCCGGGCACGGATTGCGCGTGAAGAACCACGTCGCTTGCTCCATCCCGGGAACCTCGACCATCTCGCGGTTGAAATCGGTCGCAATCGTCTGGTACGACCCCGACGGCGGCGTGGTCGCGATGGCGCGGCCGACGATCCCGTGCGCCTTGCCGAGCTCGATGGCGCGCGCGCACAGCTCCGTGGTCTGCTTGCCCCCGCCCGGGTCATCAAACGAGATCCAGAGGCCGTCGACCCCCAGGTCGACCAGCTCGCGGAACACCCGGATCGCCCCGTCGAACTTCTCCGGGGGGATGCCGCAGGAGACCGTGCCGAAGACGAACATGCCGCGGCGGTGCGCCTCCCGCAGGCAGCGGCCGATCATCTCCCGGTCGAGCTTCGCGTCGGGGGCATAGCCGAAGGCCCCGGCGCGCACATCGATGAAGTTGAGGCCGGCCCACAGATAGGCGTCCATCACGCCGGGCTGCAGGTGCGCCTCGACACTGGCGTATGGTCGCCCGCGCCAGGGGATGCTGGGCCAGTCGCGCAGTGAGACCGCGGGCAGGGCGAGGTGGTCGCCCTCGCTACTTAGCAGCCTGAACAACGTCTGGACGCCGTAGATCACCGCGCGGGGATTGCTGCCACAGACGACCGCCGCGCCATCGTCGGCGAGCACCTCGATGGCGTAGGCGTCCGGGGGCACAGCACCCTCCCACAGACGCAGGCTGTGGCGCTGGCAGCGCTGCTGGAGCAGGTGATTGGTGGAGATCTGGCCCAGCAGGATCAGGGGGCGCGCCTGCGCCGGACAGGCGCTCTCCGCACACACCTCCAGCGTGACCTGGTAGCGTCGCGCGACCAGCTCCTGCAGGCGCTGGGCCGCATACTTCTCGGGCTCGGTCGCGGCATCACCCACGACGATCAGCGTCTTCGCCGGAGGCTGCAGGCTCAGCGCACCCGGGGACACGGTGAGCTGCTTGGGTGGGGGGGTGAGGTCGGGTCCGGTCTGGGAGTAGGTGGTGGCGCAGGCCATCAGGCCGCAGCATGCCAGGGCAAGGGCGCGGGGCATGGTTCGGTGCCTCCCTACCGCAGGTTGGGGGGAGCGGGCGTGAGCCGGCTATTTCGCCCCCTGCGCCCCGAGGCCTGCCCGCGCCTCTTCCCGTGTGATGACACCGTCACCATTCGCGTCGAGGCGCCCAAACAGCTTCTGGTTGGGCACTTCGTCCGGCGTGAGCCTGCCGTCGTGGTCCTTGTCCAGGCGGCGGAGGCGCTGCATGGCGGTCCGGCGCGGGGCCCCGGCCGTGCCCTCGCCTCCGTCTGCGTCCCCCGCCCGGGCGCGCCCGCCCCACCGCGGAGCCATCATCCGGCCCGACCACGCCTCCCACGCGCCCGTCAGCTCCGCCAGCTTCGCCGGCATCTGTGCCGCGAGGTCGGCGGTCTCGCTGATGTCCTGCGCAAGGTTGTGCAGGTGCGGGCCCGGCTCACCCGTCTCCACCACTACCTTCCAGTCCCCCTGGCGAATCGCGTGCTTATCGCCCATCCGCCAATACAGTGTCTCGTGCGGCGTGCCTGCCTTGCTTCCGGTCAGGTAAGGGAGGAGATCGGCGCCGTCGAGCTGCCACTGGGCCGCGACCTCCCCGCCCGCCGCGGCGACCGCAGTCGGGAGGATGTCCAGCGAGATGGCGGGCCAGTCACAGACCTTGCCCCCGTCCAGCTTCCCCTTCCACTGCAGCATGAAGGGGATCCGGATGCCTCCCTCCCACATCTCACCCTTGTACCCGCGCAGCGGGAGATTGCTGGAGGTGGTCTTCGGCGTCGGGCCACCGTTGTCGCTGAGGAAGAAGACGAGGGTCTGCTCCTCCAGGCCGTGCTCGCGCAGCTTCCCGAGCACCCGACCGACGTTGTCATCCATCGCCGCCAGCATGGCGGCGTGAGTGCGCCGGTTGGGGTCCGCGATCTGCCCGAAGCGCTGCAGGTACTTGTCGGCGGCTTGCAGCGGCGCGTGCACCGCGTTGAAGGGGAGGTAGAGCAGGAACGGTGCGGCGTGATGTCGGTCGATGAAGGCACAGGCCTCGCGACCGAAGGCGTCCGTCAGGTACTCGCGCTCCGGGACCGACTCACGTCCGCGCAGGATCGTGCCGGCCTGGCGCTGGTTGGTGCCAATCAGGTACTCGTTGGCGCCTCCCAGGAAGCCGAAGAACTCGTCGTAGCCCCGGTCGAGGGGCTGAGAGCCGGGGTTGTACCCCAGGTGCCACTTGCCGACCATACCGGTGGCATAGCCCAGAGGCTTGAGGCGCTCGGCGAGCGTGACCTCGGTGCGCGGCAGGCCGAAGTCCGCTGCCGCGACCTGTGCCGGGCCGGGATTGCGCTCGTGCCCGAAGCGCTGCTGATACCGCCCCGTCTGCAGCCCCGCCCGCGTCGGGCTGCATAGCGGGCACGAGACGTAGCCGTTGGTGAACCGGACGCCGGCGCGGGCGATGCTGTCGATGTTCGGCGTGGGGATGTCCGGACACCCCTGGACGCCCAGGCCGGCGTAGCCGAGGTCGTCCGCCAGGATCACGAGGATGTTCGGCTTGCGGGCCGCGCCGCCGCCCTGGCCCCACGTCATCTTCCCGAGGCCGAGGCTTGCAGTCAGGGCTGCGGCTGCACCGGCACCTACCGTCCCGAGGAACCGTCTCCGATCGATCGCTTGTCGCATGCTCTCACCCCTTCGTTGGTTCGGAGACGCTCGAGTCGCCGGGCGTGTTCGGAGGAGCGCTGCCTCCCCGATGGCCCCCTTGTCTCGCGGGGGAACCAGACGGAGGCGGCTGGAAGAGCGACCACGAGGGGACACGATGGCAGGTGGTGGCCGCGAAAGTCGTGTCGTCACGTGCGAAGCACGTGTGGTCCCGCCCGCAGGGCGGTCGGCGTGCGCTCCTCGGAGCGTACGTCACCTAGCCCCGGGCTTTAGCCCGGGGATTCGGCGGCCACCCTCTCTCTTCTCCTCTT
>CAZIWQ010000308.1:3634-7343 GCA_964542355.1 uncultured Armatimonadia bacterium | reverse complement strand
GGGGCTGAACGGCATGCCGCATCCAGGTGAGTTGCTGGTCCCGCGGACCACCAGAATCATCCTTAGCGGGGCACTACCGCCTCACCAGCCGCACGTTGTCGATCCAGACGTCGGTGCGTGCCATCGGCTCGATCGTCACTGAGAAGTCCTGCTCCCCGGCACGGTTCGGTGTCGTGCTGACCGGTACCGAGTACTCCTGCCACGCCTGCCCGACCTCCACCGTGCTGGCAGCCGCGGCGACGATGCGCACCGGGGTGCGATCCGCCGCAGCACGCAGGAAGAGGCGCAGCTCGAACTCGTGCCGCTGCTCCGAGGCAGGGACGGTGCAGGGGTACGAGGCGAGCACGGCGTCGGCCCCCGCCGGGAGGCGAACGCAGCAGCGGCCCTCGCGGGCGCCCTCCTCCACGAGGCCGGCGACGGCCACAGCTCCCGCGGCGGCGGGTGGCACCGGCGCCCCCGTGGTCAGGCGGACATCCTCGAACCGCACGCTGCCTGCGGTCTCGGTGCCCGGCTTCACGTCGACCATGAGGGCAATCTCGCAATAGACGGCACGTGCGTCCGCCGTCGTCTGAACGCGCAGCGTCTGCCAGCCATAGTCGCCGGTGACGGGGGCCGTGGCGCGCTTGTCGTCGAAGTACTCGCCTCCCCCGCCCCGTTGCCAGACATGCAGCCGGATGTCCTTGATGCCTGCGAGGCCCCGCGCCTTGACCTGGGCGGTGATGGTCATGGGCGTGCCGGCGGGTGGGACGCGTACACCGCGCCCCGAGGAGTAGTAGCAGCCCGGGCGGTCATGTTTGCCGGCCTGGGGCCCGATGTCGAAGCCCACGCACGTCTTGCCCTCGGCGGCGCCGGCCAGGTCCACGCGCGCCGTCAGGCCCGGGTTCTGTTGCACGTTGAAGTACCAGGCATCCACCTGGCCGCCCTGAGGGTTGGTGACCCGCTCGAAGCCGCCGTTGGGAACCGCATAGAGGTCGCCCCGGGGTAGGAAGCGCCAGAAGGGGACGACGTCGCCGCGCCACAACGGGGCCTCGAAGCCCGGGTTGAACAGCCACTGGGAGCGGTTGGCCACCGGGATCGTGAGGGAACACGGTCCCGGCCGCCAGATCGCCTTGCCCGCCGCCGCCGCAACGACGTTCTGCCACAGGCCGAGCAGATCGGGCTGGGCCAGGCCCTCGAACCCGCCCGTGCGCATGTTGTCCGGGTTCACGACCTCCGCCGTGGACAGGACCAGGAGACCCTTCCCGAGCTTGCCGGCGACGATCACCGGCCGCTTGCCGCCCTCGGGGCCGTCGGCCGTTGCCACGACGTCCGTCGCCCAGGCGGGCAGGGGGGCAGCATAGTCGAACTCGGCGAATGAGCTGTCGCAGTGGGCCGTGTCGATGACGGCTGCCCCGCCCTGCGCCAACGGGGAGTCCGCCCGCAGCGCGATGCGCGAGGTCGAGGGCATGGGGGTGCAGGTGAGGCCAAAGGCGGCGGCCAGTGGCATGTCCGCCTGCTCGCGCCCCGCCTCAGCGAACACTACCCCGCCCTGCTCGATAAACTGCCGGAGGCTCTGGCGCTCCGCCGCCAGCCATGTGGGGAGCCAGGCGGTCCTCAGCCAGGCGTGGTCGGAGATGCTAACCAGTTGGTACGTGTCGCGGTGCGCCCACGCGGCGTCGAGCTCCTCGCGCGTGTGCACCGCGGTGACCTCCAGCCCCAGCAGGCTGAACCACGGGTCGAGCCAGCGCAGGAAGCCATCCGGATCCGTCTCCCCGGGCGTCAGGGCGTCATACCACTCGCGCTTCACGCCCGGGGGAGCGGCCGGATGGATGAACAAGAGCTTCGCGGTGTGCCCCAGCTCGGCGGGACGCCGCGGGGCCACAAGCGGCTGGTACGGCGGCGCCGTTCGGTAGGCCGCGTCGAACACCTTCCACAGGGCGTCGCGCCAGAAGGGCGGGCTCGTCGGGTATTCCGCGTCATGGTAGACGATGCCAGCCACGCCATGGTCGTGGAACAGGGCCGTCTCGCGCTCGATGTACTCGATGAGCCCTTGCCGCCCCCCCGCGGTCATGCGGTTGCCGTACGGGGTGTCGGCGAAGACATAGCCGAGGAAGCGGACACCGGCGGCGCGGCAGATGCCTACCAGCTCATCGAGCCGCCGTTGACCGTCCTCGGAGTAGAAGACCTCGTACTCGCCGCGCGAGTTGGAGACGATGAGCTCGTCAAGGAGCCCGTCGCGCGCCATCTTCCGGCCATCGAGGAACAGGGGCAGGCCGACCTGCCCGCGGTTGCCCAGCGACAGGGCGAGGCCGATCCGTTGCCCCTGCGGGTGAACGGCCTCCCGCACTGCCCGCAGGAACCGTTCCACCTGCTCCCCGGCCAGTGCGTTCCACTTCTCCTGGTCGAAGGGCTGCGTCCGGACATCGATCCCGTAGCGCTGCTGGAACTCGGCCACGATCGGGTCGTTGTAGCCCGCGTCAGAGGACTTGACCGGTGCGGCACCCTCCGGCCGGTGGGCCGACTTGGTGCAGAAGAAGAACCCGTCCGGCCCGTGCGCGGCGGCCTCGCGGGCGATGGCGAGCAGGTAGTCGCGCACCTGCGGGCACGCGTAGCAGGGGATGCGGTCCCAGACCTGGCTCCCGTCGCGTGCCTGCGGCCAGAGCTCCGGATGGGCGGCGAGGTACGGGTCGTCGTACCAGTCGAACAGGTCGAAGTAGATGAACAGCTCGATCCCGTTGCGGTGGGCCTCACGGATGACGACATCGAGGGGGTCGAAGTCCGGCCCGTAGCGTGCCCAGGACTCGAGGCGGGACTTGCCGACCAGCGAGCGCATCTCGAGGCCGCCCATCGAGGTCAGGCGATAGTTGACGCGGGTGACGCCACTGTCGGCGGCCAGCTTCACCATCTCTGCGATGCCCCGGGCATCGCGCGGGTTGTCCATGAAGTCCCAGTTGAGGGCGATAGTGAACCGGCCCGCGGGGGCACCCTCTGCGGCGTAGAGTGGGAGACTGAGCACGACGAGGAGCACTGCGAGCCATCGGAGTCGGATCACACCAGGCTCTCTCTCTCTGCGGCGGGATTGGCGGAGGCTGCACGCCCTGTGCGGGGCAGGTTCGTCGGCGGGAGGGGGAGACCTCCGGGGGAACGGCGCCAACGGCCCAGACAGGCCGGGCAGGAAGGACGGCCAACGGCCACGATCCAAACAGGATGGACAGGATGGGCAGGATCAACAACAGCAACCGCAGATGGCACCAACGGCCGGGACGGGATGGCGAGGATCGACAGGGCAAACAGGAGTGGCGGCAGCCGTGTGCGCACTGCCGTCAGCTATCAGCTCCAGAGCTATTCGCTATCAGCTTCCGAGCTATTCGCTATCCGTGCCGTTCATCACGGCTGTAGCGTCGTGCCCGACGTCACTGTGGCCCACGTGCCCGGGGTACCCGCGATGTAGCCGCCGAGCGTGTGCGTGAGGCCGACGAACGGGTCGGGAGCGCTCCAGTTGCTCTTCGTCGCGACCCCCGCAATCGTCCCCGTGTGGTACACACGGTACAGCGCACCACCGGTGAGGTAGGAGCGCACCCGCAGCGAGTTGGCGCGGGTGCAGTTGACGATGCTGGCCGTCTGGTCGCTCGTGCCACCCGTCAGCCGCACCGTCACGGCGCGCCCGGCAACCGTGTAGGTGTTGGTTCCCGACGCCACCGCGATGCCGCTCTGGGGGTCGGCGGGGTTG
>CAZIWQ010000308.1:0-3624 GCA_964542355.1 uncultured Armatimonadia bacterium | reverse complement strand
ATCGGCGAGCCGCGCATCATCCCGACCAGTCCGCCGGTGTCCGTGTCCCAGGCGAGCACATAGCCGGCCGTGCCGCCGGTCAGGCTGAGGTGGGCGGTGTTGCTGAGCACGCCATCGACAGTGCAGGTAATCGCGAGCTCCTTGCCGGCATCGGCAAGGAGGGAGTGGTACGTGTTGGCGGCGTCGAAGGCGCCGCCCTGGGTGCCGCCCCCGACTACCGTCACGGTCCAGTCGCCGGCAGGCAGCAGCGGCCGCCAGGTGTTGCCGAGCGCATCGGTGACGACGACAGTGTAGGTCTGCGATTGCCCCGCGACCATCTCGTCGTACTCCGGGATGAGCAGCACGCTCGTCGCCGTCCCTTCACACACGGTCAGCGCAGCAGTGTCCGACAGCGCGTTGCAGACCGCGTAGACGACCCACGTGCCTGTTGCCGCACAGGTGTACGTGTTGCCCTCCCACGCACCGCCCGCACCTGCCGAGATGTAGAAGCGGCAGGCGGCGGTGATGTCATTGCCGTACTCATCCACCACCGTGTAGGTCTGGGCCTGCCCGGTATGGAGTGTCACCGGGTCCTCAACGATGGTGATGGCGGTGGGCGAGAGGCCGGTGAGCGTTAGCGTGCCGCTCCCCGTGCAGGCGGCATATGTGGCATTGCCGGCGAAGGCCGCTCCGATCGCCCGAGTGCGCAGTCCCCGCGTGATGGTGTACGGCACGACAGCGCGGCCGTCGCCGCCGGTGTCGGTGGTCCCCACCGGGACACCGGCGATGGTGAAGGTGATCGGCTGCCCGGGGACACCCGCCCCTCCTGCCACCAGCGAGGCAGTCAGGCTCACGGCGTCGCCGGCCCGGCCCGTCACATCCGTGACGGTGAGCGTAGCGACGACGCCGGCACTGAAGTCTGCAGTCTTGTCGGGACCGACGGCAACCGTAGTTGCAGGGGGCGTGAAGCCATACCCGGCCTGGGTCGGCGTGACGGTATAGGTTCCGGCCGCCAACTCGGGGAAGGCGTAGGTGCCGTCGCTGTCGGTGCTCGTCGTCGCACCGCCCGGCGTGAGCGTGATCGTGACGCCGGCCAGCCCCACCCCGTCGTACGTCACCCGTCCGGAGATCGTGCCCCCCACCTCGCGGGTCGCCACGAACACGTCCGTGCACCCGTTCGCATCACCCGCGACGAGGTTGGGGGCTCGGCTCTCGAAGGCCACCCGGCGCCCGTCGTCGCTGATTGAGGGACGGGTGGAAGGGCCCGCGGCCTCGTTGCCCACCGCATCGACGCTCACCCGCGTTGTCTGGCCGGTGCGGGTGTCGCGCAGGAAGACGTCGCTGAGCGGGCTCGTGTCGTCCGGAACGAGGTTGGGGGCCTCGCTCTCGAAGGACACATACCGGCCGTCGGCACTGACGGCGGGGAAGGTGCTATCTCTGCCCGCCTCGGCCCCCCCGGAAGCGACGCTCACTCGCGTCGTCTGACCCGTCCGGCAGTCGCGAAGGAAGACGTCGTAGCACCCGTTCGTGTCACCGACGATGAGGTTGGTGGCGCCGCTGCGGAATGCTACGTAGCGTCCGTCCGCGCTGATTGCCGCATAGTCGCTGCTGCCAGTCGCCGGACCTCCAACCGCGTCGACACTCACCAGCGTAGTCTGGCTGGCCTGCAGGTCGCGAACGAACACGTCATAGAGCCCGTTGGTGTCCCCCGGCACCAGGTCGGTGGCCTCGCTGTGGAAGGCGACGTAGCGTCCGTCTGCGCTGATGGCGGGGCTGTCGCAGGCCCCGTCCGCCGGTTCACCCGCCGCGTCAACGCTCACCAGGAAGGTCTGATTCGTCTGCAAGTCGCGCACGAAGATGTCCGGGAACCCGTTGGTGTCGCCGGTGACGAGATTGGTGGCCCAGCTCGTGAACGCCACATAGCGAGCGTCGGCACTGATGACGGGGTTGTCGCTCGCACCGTTGGTCGGGCCACCTGTCACGCCGACGCTGGCCAGGATCGTCTGACTCGTCTGCAGGTCGCGCACGAAGACGTCGAGGGCCCCGTTGGTGTCGTCGGGGACGAGGTTGGTGGCATCGCTGCGGAACGCCACGTAGCGCCCGTCCGCACTGACGGAGGGGCGGTCGCTCCCGGCGTCCGCCCCAGTGCCTCCGAGACCGACACTTACCAGCACAGTCCGGCCGGTCTCGAGGTCGTGGATGAAGACGTCCCGCGCACCGTTGTCATCGTGAGCCACGAGGTTGTCGGCGCCACTCACAAACGCGACGTGGCACCCGTCTGCACTGAGCACGCGCGTGGTATCTGTCTCGCTGGCGTCGCTGCCCTCGTCACCGGCTGAGCTGACGCTGGCCCGCGTGATCTGGACTGCCTGGAGCGTCGGACTGAGGAAGAGCAGGCCGAACACAGCGAGGGCTACGGACGGGGTGATGCCTGGCGAGTGCGTGCGAACCACGCGGACCCTCTCCCTCGATGCGTGCCGTGCTGGTTACTCACACCGGTGCCGTGCATCAGCGTACCGGGCACACGGCATGGCACCCGCCCACGCACGCGAGCTCTCTGACCCGCAGACGACGAACCGAGGAACTACGGTCGACAGGACTGGTGTCCCGATGGCCCCCCGCGGGGCCGGTCACCTCTGCACCCCCGACCACCACCAGCGTTGGCAAGTGTAGGGTCAGCGGCGGGAGCCTGTCAACCCATGGGGCGAGCATGGCAGGAGCACCGTCGTTGGCTGACAGGGCTCCACCCCGGGGACCTCGGCGCGCAGCGCCCGCGGTGGCGTGCCGTGAAGCCCCGATGGCGCCCACCGCGACGGTTGGCTGTGGCAGGAGAAACCTGCTGCTGCTCGGAACCTCCGCGGCAGGCGCTGGACCCCCAGCACGATCCGACGCAGCCTACCAACCCGAGTGGAGCGATTGCCAGCCATGCCCACAGCGATGAGGAGCATTCTCGCGATGGCTATTCTCATCAGCCTGGCCGCGGCGGCACACGCCAAGGAGCACAGCCGCTTCGTCACCACCGCGATGCGGGCCAACGCCCTGGAGAACGTGAAGCGGTACCCCTGGGCGGCGGCACAGCAGAGGGCCGCCGTGGAAGCCGCGGCGCGGTGGATGGCATCCAGCGACGAGGCCCTGTGGGAGATGGTGACCTCGCAGGAGTTGCCGCGCGATATCCACACCAACAAGGATGCCGGCTGCCCCGCCTGCGGAGCCGGCATCGCTCGCTTCGGCAACTACCCATGGCGGGTCGGCGGGGACTGGAAGCTCAAGTGCCCCAACTGCAGCGCGGTCTACCCGAAGAACGACTTCGGGGCCTACTACCAGACGGCGCTGGATGAGCACGGGTACTTCCGCCAGGGCAAGGGTGACCCCGCTCTGCTCGTCAACCCGGAGCACCCCGACCCCAACGATCCGTTGCACAGGGCCTTCGTGGATGACGGCTATGGCATGGTGGACGCCAAGGGCATCCGACACCGGTTCATCGCCGTCTACAACAACTTCATCCAGTGGGTGCGCATCCGGACGGCGATTGAGAGCCTGGCGCGGGCGTACACGCTGACCTCCGACCCGCGCTATGCCCACAAGTGCGTCATCCTGCTGGACCGCATGGCGGACGTCTACCCGGCGATGGACTTCATGCCGCTG
>CAZIWQ010000307.1:0-7350 GCA_964542355.1 uncultured Armatimonadia bacterium | reverse complement strand
TCCACACCGAAGTCTTCTTCGGCGACGTGGTGCTCAGTGTGTCACCCGAGCTGGTCCGCCCCGAGCCCCGCCACGGCCGACTGCCGCTGCGGAACGTGGCCGAGGCCCGTGACGGCTTCCCTGCGACCATCCCGCTGGAGCTGTGGACGCCGGGGGCACTGCCCCCGGAGGGCTATCCCGTGCGTTGCGGGGTGCCGCTGCCACGGGGGATGATGGCCGCCGGCACGCCCGTGGCGCTGCAGGCCGCCGATGGCCGAGGGCTGCCTGCGGCCATCACCGAGACCAGTCACTGGCCGGATGGAACGGTGCGCTGGGTGCGCTGTGAGTTCGTCGCCCGGTCCACCGAGGCGGTGCAACTGGTGCCGGGGGTACCAGCGGCGCCAGTGTCCACGCCCGCCCGGATCTGCCAGGACGAGGCGGGGCTGACTGTTGACACCGGCCGCCTGCGGGTCACCGTCGCGCCGGCCCCGGGAGAGGGGCTGTTCGAGAGCCTCGCCTGCGATGGGGCGGCTCCCGTCGGGCCCTGTCGGCTCTCCATGAAGCTCAACCGGGTCGGCTGGCTGGAGGCCTTCAGCGGGCAGCGCCTCGAGGCGGTCGTCGAGAGCGCGAGTGACGTGTGCGTGGTGTTGTGTGTGTCGGGGGAGATGCGCTCGGACGCGGGCACGCGACTGGGACCGTGGCAGGCCCGGCTGCAGTTCTGGGCCGGCTGCCCCTATCTCCTCGCCGACTGGCGGGTCGTGAACGAGAGCGACCAGGCGATGGCGATGCTGCTCGACTGGTCCGTGCGGCTCGCCCTGCCGGACGCCACCGATGCTCTGGTCGACTGCGGCCCCTTCGAGCCGATGCCCCTGGAGGTCTGGCGGCAGGATAGCTGGTACCGCGCCAGTCCGGTCACCCCTCTCGCCGCCGATCCCCGGGCCCTGCCGGTTCGCGCCAACTCCTTTGTGCTGTGTCGCCAGGAGCGGGCCGATCATGCGGCTCTCTACCAGTTGCTGCGCCCCGTCGGCTGCCTGCCCCGCGCGCCGGGCTACGTGCGGCTGACCGACCGCAAGGTGGCCCTGGTCGCGGCCATGCGCTGGTTCGCCGAGGAGTTCCCCAAGGGCCTGGTGGTGCACCCGCACGAGCTGCAGCTCGCCACAGTCCCCGAGGCCGAGGACAGCATGGCATGGCACCATGATGCCCCATGGGTACGGCTCGGGCGTGGGGAGAGCAAGCGCCAGAGCTTCGCGCTCTGGTTGGCACCGGGCGAGCTCGCGCCAGCCGAGGCCGAGGCCTTCAATGCCTGTGTGCAGGACCCGCCCCGGCTGTTCAACCGGGACTGGTTCGCCGATTGCGGGGCATTGGAGACAGCTCCGGCGGACGCCCCGGTGGAGTATGAGGCCGCCGTCGCGGGGCAACTGGCCCTCAGCGGGATCGACACCCCGCGACTGGGCCACCGGGAGTACTGGGACAGCGCGTGGATGAACAACTATCGCAGCCGCGCGCACGCGGGGCTGATGCGCTACATCGCCACCGGCGACGCCCGCTGGTGGCGCTACTTCGAGGCGGTCTGCCGACACCATTGCGATGTGGACATCATCCGCTACTGCCCGGAGCACCCGGACTGGGTCGGGGCGACTCACCAGTACAGCGCGGATCACACGGCCGGCCCGCCGATGGGCAACATTGGTCTGAACAGCGACGACCTGCTGGAGCACTACCTGCTGACAGGCGACTCGGACAGCCTGGAAGCGGCGCAGGGACTCGCAGAGCACATTCTGGGATGCGACGCTCGGTCGCGCTCGGCGCGGGCGGTGGGCTGGCCGCTGGCGCAGGTCGCCCGCTGGTTTGACGAGACCGGGGACCCCCGCTTCCTGGCCAAGACGCGGGAGCTGATGGGGGCGGCGGCGCTCCTCATCGAGCCCCGCCGCGGTATCTTCGACGAGATCCACGGCGTCTGGAGCTACCATGGCAGTGTGCCGTTCATGACGGCCTACCTCGCCTACGGGCTGATTCGCGCGCACCAGCTCACCGGCGATCCGGAGGCCTTGCGCCTGCTGTGCCTGCTCGCGGACGGGGTGCTGGCCGAGTGCCAGCCGCAGCCGGGCCTGTTCCGCTACAGCCCCGCTCCTGAGAACAACCTCACCGGCAACGCCGCCGCGGGCACGGGGTGGTCGCCCAATCTGGGCGGGCTGTGCGGGTATGTCTTCCTGCAGACCGGCGACCCCACATGCCGGGAGGGCCTGATGGCCTGCTATGAAGCGGTGCTGGCCTCCCCGGAGAGCATCTCGCTGGACATGACGGAGCTGCAGGGCTGGATGTTGCGCGCGGTCGCGGCATGTCGGTGGGCAATGCCGGCTTGACAAGTGCCCTGCGGGTTGGTATCGTCGGCCCCGGTGCCCTGGTCTGAGTGCGGCGGTTAGCACCAACGACATACGGGTACCATCCCCGACGGAGGTCGGGGCTAGCCAACGTCAGGGCTCCCCTTCCCACTGAGTCCTGAACCCGAAAGGAGACGATCATGTACCGCTCCATCCCCTGTCGTGGTCGGCGTGGTTTCACCCTGATCGAGTTGCTCGTCGTGATCGCCATCATTGCCATCCTGGCGGCGATCCTGTTCCCTGTCTTCGCGAGGGCGCGAGAGAAGGCGCGACAGGCAAGCTGTCTGTCGAACGTCAAGCAGTTGGGTCTCGGCGCCATGATGTACATCCAGGACTACGACGAGATCATGTTCCCGCGCTGTACCGGCACGTGGGGGGCGGCCGACGCCGTCTACTGGGACTCGCGATCGGCAGCGGCGCCCGGCCTCATCGGGCCGTACGTCAAGAACCTGCAGATCTTCATCTGCCCGAGTGAGCCGAGCCGCAGATCCATCGGGTACAACATCGGGTTTGGCTACGTCGCCCTGGCCACGATCACGACCCCGGCCGAGAAGGTCATGTTCTCCGACGACACGTTCGGGAGCGGGATTCTCTATCACCCTTCCCAGGGCGTGGCCAACTGGGGCGCGAACTTCGTGACCCCGCCGGGCTCCACCGGTGCCGCCATCGTGTGGGGCACCAACTGCCCCTACGGCCGGCACAATGACTTCGTCAATGTCGCCTTCTGCGATGGCCATGCCAAGGCGATGAAGCCACTCGACCTGTGGGCCAACGGCACCGACAAGTTCTACGATCCCTGAGTACCCCTCGACGTCTGCCGCGGACACCACTCGCCATGCTCCCCCGGGGGGACGTGGCGACCGGTGTCCGCGGCATCATCTAGAAGAGCGGCCGAAAAGCCGTTTTGAGGCCGTGCAGCCACGCCAGAATGGCTCTCGAGGGCACTTGGCCGGCCGCTACGCCTCGGGGGCCGGCCAGATGTGGCCTCTCCGGCCGGACCCCTGGCGTGGCCCGTGCTCGCCGCCGGGCCCTACGCGCATCCGGAGGCCACCTGCTATGCCTTTCCCCATCCCGCAGATCGCCGTCCCTGACTTCTGGCTCGCTAACGCCGACCGCGTCGAGGCCTACCTAACGAGCGAGGTGCGTCGCGGGCAAGTGCACCTGGTGGGGCAGACCACCCATGGCCGGCCGCTGCGTGTGGTGGAGTATGCCGGCGAACGCCAGGACACGACGCTCTTGGTGATCGGCGGAACGCACGGGCACGAGCCGGGGACAGTCGCTGCGGCCATGAACCTGATCCACCTGCGCGAGACCGGGCGCGACTTGGCCAAAGAGGAGCACCGCGACCTGCAGGGCCTGCTCGACCGCGTGCACCTGTACGTGTGCCCCATGCTCAACCCGGATGGGCGCGCGGTCTGTCCGGACACCTTCTACGCGCAGGGCGTGGACACGTGCGTAGTCTACTCGTGCGGGCTGCAACTGGACGGGAGCCTCGTGCCCTACGATGCCGACAGCGAGGCGCCGTGCTACTACTTCGACCCGGCGCAGGCGGTCTTTGTGGGCGGGCAGTTCAACGGGGCCGGCTGGGCGACGAACCGGCGCCTGTCGACGGACCACGCCGAGGCGGTCGAGGTGCAGGCGCTGCTCGAGTTCGTGCAGGGCCGCGGCATTGAGGCGGCCTGCGACCTGCATGCGTGCGGATCGAACTTCGCCATGCAAGTGCGCTCGCACCCGGCGCCGTACTGGCCCGTCATGCGCGAGTGGCAGCGGCGGGCCGAGCGGCTGTTTGCGGCCAGGGGGCGGCCGCTGGGCAGACTCTACGGTGACGGCGACCCGCCCACGCCGCCCGGCTACTTCTTCAACTCGATCCTCTTCCATACCCGGGCGCAGATGCTGTTCTGCGGCTTTGAGGGGCGTCAGGGCTATGTCGGCAACTGTGCCTGGTGGCCACTCCCGAGCGAGTGGGAGATCGTGGATGACTACCTGAACGCGGTGCAGGTGTTCATGGAGCTGGGGGGAGACGGCCTGTATGCCCGGGCCAATCGGGAGACGTTTGGGTAACCAGCCCCCGCTTTCGTGGCGCCGCCCCTCGCTGCGCCATGATGCCCGGCAGAGCGGCCGCCTCCGGAGCGCCCCGGTTCGGGAAGCAGTGATTCGTGCTCGCCACGGCGAACTACCTCACCTGATGGGCCGTCGATCACCACATCCCACTCGCTACGGGTCATGCCCGTCAGGAGCCCCCATGGACAAGCTACTGCTGGGCCTCATGCTCGTCTCCCTGTGCACCCTCGCCTCCGCCAAAGATCGCCGCACCTACTATGATGGCGCCTTCATGGCCGGGCTCAAGCAGAAGCTTGAGACGCAGCAATGGGCCCGGGACCAGGCGGGAGCAGCCACGAAGGAATGCCAGTGGCTCTTGCAGATGTCCGACCAGGAGCTATGGGACTTCATCCCGCCCCCCGAGCAGCTCCGCGCGATCAACGTCTGCATCGCCCACGACTGCCCCGTGTGCGGCGACGAGGTCAATCGCAAGGCCGGGCACTACCCGTGGCTGATGAGCCGCGACCAGCCGTTCAAGGTCAAGTGCCCCGTTTGCCAGAACGTCTTCCCCAAGAATGACTTTAGGCCCTGGAACACCGCGGGGCTCGCGGGCAAGCCGTCCGAGGAGGCGGAGCCGACAGACTATGGCCTCGGCTGGCTCGATAGGAAGGATGGGCGTCGCTACTACTTCGTGCCCTACTACCTCTTCTGGCAGCGCTGGAACCGGGATATCCTCAGTGGCCTCGCCAGCCTGAGCCGCGCCTATCTCGTCAGCGGCGATCCCGCCTGCGCGCACAAGTGCGCGATCATGCTCGCCAAGCTCGGCAGCATGTACGAGCGCTTCAAGTACCCCACACAGTGCTACCACGAGGGGCGCTTCGGGGTCAATGGCCGCATCTCCGACTACATCTGGAGCACCGGCGATGATATCCGGATCGCGTTGGCGTATGACGCCATCTGTCCGGCCCTGGCCCAGGATCAGGCCCTGTCAGCCTTCCTGCAGCCCAACGGCATCGGCGACGCCCGGCAGACCATCGAGCAGATGCTGTTTGTCATGGCCACGGACGTGATGCGCGGCTACGTGGCCGGCAACATGGGCATGCACCAGATAACGTTGGCCGATCTCGCGATCGTGCTCGACAATCAGGATGCAAAGCGCGGGCCAACGACGAAGGACATGGCCGACTGGCTGATGAGCGGTGGCGGCCGGCTCGACGATCTTCTGTGGAACGGGTTCCACCGTGAGGGAATCGGCGCCGAGTCGGCCCCGGGCTACTCGATGAGCTGGGGCACGCACTTCTATGAGGTTGCCGATCTACTGCCCCGCCTCGGCCTGGACATCTGGAGCAACCCGAAGCTTCGCAAGATGGCTGACATCGGGCCGAGCATGGTGGTGGCGGGCCGCTTCTGCCCCTCCACCGGCGACTCCGGCGCCATGCAGGGGAGCGGCCCCTGCGGGCTGTCTGCCGACTTGCAGGGCCGCGCGTTCACGCACTATGGCGAGGCGAAGTATGCTCGGATCCTCAAGCAGATCGGCGCCAACTCACGCAACCTGTGGGGGAGCTACTTCGATGAGGAGCAGGCCTGGCCGGCCGCCGAAAAGGCCGGCCCCGCCCCGGAACTGGCGACCCGCGATCTCGGCGGCTACGGTTGTGCCATTCTCGAAGCGGGAACGGGCGACAACCGCCGCGGCCTGAGCCTGTACTATGGCGATGCCACCGGTGGCCACGGCCATGCCGACCGGCTCAACATCGAGATGTTCGCCCTCAACCATGCCGTCATGCCGGACGATGGCTACCCGACGCCGTTCACACGGCCGGACTTCTTCGAGTGGCGCCGCGCGAACACCGTCCGCCACTACTGTGTGATGATCGACGAGTTGCCCCAGCTCACCTACTATCGCGGTAGCCTCAACACCCTCCTGGGGACACCACAGGTGCAGCTTGTGGACGCTTCGGCGGAAGCGGCGTACCCGGGCCTCGCCGCGCTCTACCGGCGTACCAGCGCGCTGATTGACATCTCTCCCGAGCGCTCGTACCTGCTCGACATCTTCCGGGTCCGCGGCGGCAGCCAGCACGACTGGTGCTTCCACGGGCCCCGCTTCCCCGACTTCGCGATCGAGGGGGGGCAGCTCTCGGCGCCGCAGACGAAGGGAACGCTGGCAGGCGAGGATGTGCCCTACGGCCAGCGCCCGCCGCAGCGGGCCGCGAAGTCCGATCTGGCCGTCGCGCTGGCGAAGGCCGAAGGCGTCGTGACCGGCGACAAGCCCTACGGGGAGTTGGGCCAGCAGGGCTGGACGCCGCATGTCGCCGGCGTCGTCACCTACAAGGCGGGCAGTGAGCTGACGGCGAAGCTCCCGGCGCTGGCGCCCGGCAAGTACAAGCTGTTCGTGCAATTCTGGGACTACCTCGCCTCAGTCAGCGAGCTTGAGCTGACGCTGGGTGAGACCACCATCCCCCTGAAGATCACAACCGCCGACAGCAAGCGCTACCAGTGGATGAGTCAGATCATCGAAGTGCCCGGGCGCCCGGAGACACTGAAGCTCAAGGTGCTGTCCACCCAGGGCAACTACGTGATGCTCAACCGTCTGCTCATCAGCAAGGACCTCGCGGCGGTCGAGCCGAAGCTGCCGGCGGATGTCAGCAGCGGTCTCCAGGGCCTCTTCAACGTGCAGCGCATGAAGCCCGCGGACGCCTGGACCGCCAACTGGCGCGAACCCGCCCGGGACCTCAACGTCACGGTGCACGTGCCGCAGGGGTGCGCGCAGGAGGTCATCGTGTCCGATGGTGAGCCGGAGGCTCAACCTGGCAACCCCCGCACGATCAAGTACGTGCTCGGGCGGAACATGGCCACGGCGCCCGGGATGCTCTCCCAGTATGTAGCCGTGGTCGAGCCGCACATCGGCGCCGGCAACGTGGACGCCGTGACGCCACTGGCCGCCGGCGACGCG
>CAZIWQ010000306.1:0-7354 GCA_964542355.1 uncultured Armatimonadia bacterium | reverse complement strand
TGCGCCCCGGCCTGGCTGACCGGCTGCGCCATCGCCCGGAGCACGCTGGCCGTGTGCTCGGGGTGACCTGCCAGCACCTGCCCCTGGGCCGTGCCGCTGGGCCATCCCCCCTCGTCATACAGCCACGCGTGCAACCCGTGCGCGGCGGCCGCCGCGACCGCCCAGCGCACCGCCGCGAAGTACCCCTCCGAGAGGTAGCCCGGGGAGATTCCCTCGACGAAATCCTTGAGGCGGAAGCTCTCACCCATCGGGTGGATGAAGAAGCCGCCACAGCCCTGCGCCGCCATGTCGGCCACCTGGCGGGCGATGTGCCCCTGCTCCAGCTCACCATTCCAGACCCAGAACAGCACGGGGCGAGCGTCGCAGGGGGGAGTCTCGAACCGTGACCGCAGGTCTTCGTAGCGTCGTGTCATGAGAGGGCCTCCTTGCCTGTACGGCCGGTAACCACCATCATCACCCGGCCCATGTCATCGATGAACACGAACTCACCGTGGACCGGTGTCGGCCGGTAGTGCATGACCTTCCTGAAGTGACGCGGCACGACGCCCGGGTCGCCGACGGCACGGTCGAACGTCCGGTAGATCCCCCGACCGGCGAAGATCGGCGCCACCGCGGCAGGGGTCCAGTAGGTGCGGTAGGGACTCCCCACACAGGCAACGACGTCCCGTTCGCTCATGCCGGGCGTCACCTGGCTGCGGAACTGATAGTGCTCGCGGTAGAGGCTCCGGTACTTGCCGTAGGCGAGGGTCACCGCCACCGCGGTAAGCCCCAGGAGCGTGGCCAATGCGACCCACAGGTTCCGGCGACGGCGCAGCTCGGCGAGCCGTCGGTCAGCCGGTCCGGCGCTGTCAGGCAGAGCGGGGTCTCCCACGCGGTGCAGCGACTCCCGTTGGTTTGAGCTGAAGTTGCGCAGTTACACTTCGCCACGCGGCGGGCGTTCCCCTTGGTGACGAGCACGGGCGTGTCTCCCGCGCCCCGGCGTCGCGGGGCCGGCACGCCCGACACTGCCGGCGGACGGCCGATGATGCCGGACCGGAGTGTCCGGCGTACCGAAATCGCCGGGGCAAATCGCCGGGGCACCCTTTACAGTCCCCCCGGGTGCTGCTATAATGCAGTCAGGTCGGGCGCTTAGTTCAGGGGGAGAACGCCACCTTGACACGGTGGAGGCCAGTGGTTCAAATCCACTAGCGCCCACCACTGCCGACTCCAAGCCGCGTCTGCGTGGACGCGGCTTTCTGGCAAGTAATGGTTGCCGTTCCGCCGCCCCTCCCCCGGGCGGCGGGACGGCGACCACCCACCGGACGTCCGGCGCCGGGGCGGCGCGACACCGTACCCGGTGCTCGATCACCCACCCCACTACAGCGAAGGAGGTAGTCCCGATGAGCGCGGTTCAACTAACGCTGCCGGATGGCTCAAACAAAGAGTGTGAGCGCGGGACTACCGTCCTGCAAGTGGCCGCGAGCATCGGCCGGCGCCTCGCGCAGGCGGCCGTCGCCGCGAAGCTGGACGGGGAGCTTGTCGACCTCAGCACCCCCGTGGAGCACGATGCGACACTGGCGATCGTGACCTTCGACAGCCCGGAGGGCAAGCAGGTCTACTGGCACTCAGCGGCCCACGTGATGGCGGACGCCGTCGTGCGACTGTTCCCCCACAGCCGGCTCACGATCGGACCGGCGGTGGAGGACGGCTTCTACTACGACTTCGATACGGACGTCACGTTCAGTGACGACGACCTCGGGCGCATCGAGGCGGAGATGGCCCAGATCATTGCGGCGGATGTGCCGTTCGTGCGCCGTGAGGTCGGAGCTGACGAGGCGCGTGAGGTCTTCAAGGACAACCCGTACAAGTTGGAGCTGGTTGACCAGATCGCCGCGGAGGGGGACCCGACCCTGAGCCTGTACGCGCACGGCGACTTCGTCGACCTGTGCCGCGGTCCCCACCTCCCGACGACGGGGCGGCTCAAGGTCTTCAAGCTCACCTCGGTGGCCGGGGCCTACTGGCACGGCGATGAGCACAACGCCATGCTCCAGCGGATCTACGGCACGGCGTACCCGGACCCGAAGCTGCTCGCGGAGCACCTGCGACTGGTGGAGGAGGCGCGGCGGCGCGACCACCGCAAGCTCGGCGTGGAGCTGGACCTGTTCAGCTTCCACCAGGAGGCGGGCGCCGGTCTCCCCTACTATCACCCCAAGGGCGCGATGCTGCGGCAGGTCGTGCTTGACTTCTCGATCCGCGAGCACCTGCGGCGGGGCTACGAGCTCCTGCGAACCCCGCACCTGATCAAGAGTGATATCTGGACCACGTCCGGGCACCGCCAGCAGGGCTACCCGATGTACTTCACCGAGATCGACGGGCAGGAGTACGGGATCAAGCCGATGAACTGCCCGGGCCATATCCTGATCTACAAGACCCATACGCGCAGCTACCGCGACCTGCCGATCCGCTATTTCGAGCTCGGCACGGTCTATCGCCACGAGCGGGCCGGGGTGCTCCACGGGCTGATGCGCGTTCGTGGCTTCACCCAGGACGATGCGCACATCTTCTGCCGTGAGGATCAGCTCCTCGACGAGCTCACCGGCGTCATCGACTTTGCCGCGTACATGATGCGCACGTTCGGGTTCCCCGAGTACAAGGTCTACCTCGCCACGCGTCCGGAGAAGTCCGTCGGGACCGACGCCCAATGGGAGCTGGCAACGGCCAAGCTCGTGGAGGCGCTGGCGGCCAACGCGCTCGAGTACGAGATCGATCCCGGCGGCGGCGCGTTCTACGGGCCCAAGATCGACATCAAGGTCAAGGACGCGATCGGTCGCCTGTGGCAGTGCCCGACCATTCAGTGTGACTTCACCCAGCCGGAGCGCTTCGATGTCACGTATGTGGGTGAGGACGGTCAGCCACACCGCCCGGTGATGGTCCACCGCGTCGTGCTGGCCGGCATCGAGCGGTTCCTGGGCGTGCTGATCGAGAACTACGCCGGCGCGTTCCCGCTGTGGCTGGCACCGGTGCAGGCCGCGGTGTTGCCGATCACCGACCGGCACATCCCCTACGCGCAGCAGGTCGCCGACCGGCTGTTCGACGCCGGGATCCGCGTCGAAGTCGACCGCTTCAGCGGGACGCTGGGCAACAAGATCCGGAATGCGGAGCTGCACAAGGTGCCCTACATGCTGATCGTGGGCGACAAGGAAGAGCAGGCCGGCACGGCCGCGGTTCGCTCGCGCGAGGCCGGCGACCTGGGACCGCAGTCGGTGGCCGATCTCGTTGAGCGGCTGCGGGCCGAGGGCCTCCCCGGCAGCTAGCCCCACCCGTTCACGCACCTACCGCCGTGTGACGACCCGCCCCGCCGAGGGCGGGTCGTCTGCTGTCAGGGCGCGACCGCGCGCACGAGGAGAACCCGTCGCGCACGACGAAATGGGTGTTCGGACCAAGCGCGGCAAGCGACGCGGAGTCGATCTCATGCCCCCGACGGTAGACCTGACTGCCCATCCGCTGATCCAGGTGCTCGCGGCCCTGGCGTTGGCGCTGCTCATCGGGGTCGAGCGTGAGGAGAAGGCCCAGGCTGAGGGCTCGTATATGCCGGCCGGCATCCGTACCTTCCCGATGGTCGCGCTGGTCGGCTACGCGATGGCGGTGCTCTCCCCCCAGAACGCCCTGCCGGTTGCCTGCGGACTGCTCGGTATCAGCGGCCTCCTGGTGGTCTCGTTCCTGCACAAGCTCAAGACCGGCGACCACGGTGTTACGACGGAGATGGCCGTGCTGGTGACCTACGTCGTGGGCGCCCTCGTCGCCCGCGAAGCGTTGTGGGTGGCCACCTCGCTGGCGGTCGCGACCGTGCTGCTACTGCAGTCAAAGACCCCGCTGGAGCGCTTCGCCTCGCACCTGCCGCGCGAGGAGATCGGGACCTTTGTCAAGTTCCTGCTGCTGGCAGCCGTCATCCTCCCGGTACTGCCGAACCAGGACTTCACTCAGTTCCGCCTGAACCCGTTCCGGACATGGCTCGTGGTGGTGGCCGTCAGCGGCATCTCGTACGCCAGCTACGTGGTCCAGCGCCTGATCCGCACCCGCAGCAGCGTGCTGGTGTCGGCAGCGTTGGGGGGGATCTACTCCAGTACGCTCGCCACCGTCGTGCTGGCACGGCGCAGCAGAGAGGCCCCCGACCCACCCCTCTACGCCGGGGCCATCCTGCTCGCCTCCGGGATCATGTACCTGCGCCTGGCGCTTTTGGTGTGGGTCTTCAACGCCGACCTGGGCTGGCGGCTGGGGCCGCGCCTGCTGATTCTCGGGGCCGTCGGCGGGCTCGTGGGCTTTGCGGTGGCGCTGGTGGCGCGAGCACGGGCCGTCGGTGCTCAAGCCGCGGTCGAGCATGAGACCCGCAACCCGCTCGAGGTCTGGACCGCCCTCATGTTCGCCGGCATGTTCCTGGGCATCTCGGTCGTGACGCAGTTGGCGGCCCGCTATCTGGGAAGCACCGGCGTGTACGCCCTCGCGGCCGTGATGGGCGTTGCCGATGTGGACCCCTTCATCCTGAGCCTGACGCAGAGCGCGGGACAGGGCACCGCCCTGCTCGTCGCCGCCGTCGCGGTCATCATTGCGGCGGCGAGCAACAACTGCATGAAGGGTATCTACGCCGTGGTGTTCGGTGACCGCCGCACCGGCATCGCCGCCCTGGCCGCGCTCGTGTCGCTGGCCGCGGTCAGCCTGCTGACACTCATCGGCCTCTAGAAGAGCGGCCGATTCGTGAACGGCTTGGGGCTCCGCCCCAAACCCCGCTGGGGCCACAGGCCCCAGACCCCGGCTTGCGCCCCCTGGTGGCGCGCAGACGGCGCGCGCCGCCAGGGGGCGTCTGGGAACCCCGTGAGGAGTTGTCGCGCATGGCCACTGACCCTCGCTTCACCGATGGGCTGACCGAGGCCGCGCTCACCATCCGTGCTCACCAACTGCTGAGCACGGTGTGTGTGCGGGGCGGTGTGGACTGCCCGCTGATGCCGCCGGCGGAGGCACAGGCCGTCCTGCAGCGTGTTCGTGACGACCCGAGCGTGACCATCCGGCTGGACTCCGATGCCGACCACGTGGCCCACTACACGGCCCTGCGCCCGGACGGTTGGGAGCACAGCGACCCGCGGTCGGTACTGAACCGCAAGCGCGACCTCGATGTCCTGCAGCGGCTCGGCCTGGTGCCCGGGGCGATCCGCCGCGCACGCTACCTCTACACGCTGCTGTTGGAGCGCATCGCCTCGCCGGTCGACATCTGTGCCCACACCACCAGTGGCTGGGAGGGCTGCGCGCAGGTGGCCGGCCATTGTCTACCTGCGGCCCGATGCGGAGAAGCAGGAGTACCGCCGCCGGAGCGCCGAGCATATCGCCGCCGATGACCGGCTCTATGTGCGGCCCCACCACTTCATGTGCCTGGCGTGCTGGTATGCCGGCGGCACCGGCGCTTCCCCCCGCCCGGAGGACACGCTCTACGAGATCCATCAGCGCATCCGCCGCGACCCCGAGGTCCTCGTCACGCTCGTCGAGGGGTGCTGCGAGGCCTGCAACTGCTGTGATGGCTTCCACCCCGCCACCACCCGCTGTGTCCATGGCGGCGGACTGATCCGCGACTACAAGAAAGACCTGGATGTGTTCCAGAAGCTAGGCCTCCTGCCGGGAGCGACGATGCCCGCCCGAGCGTTCCTGGAACTGCTGTTTGAGCGCGTGCACTCCACGACGGAGATCTGCGGCTACGGCGACGGGGCAACGACGGCACCGGAGTGGAGCGTGTGCAGCGGGCCCGAGGGGAACCCCGGCTATCTGCGAACCCGCGAGACGGGACTGCTGTAGCCGCGCCGGAGCGACAAGACCGCGGCGTCGGAGCGGCCGAGCCGTTCCTGCAGGAACAACAACACGAAGAGGGTGTTAGCCGGTGCGACTGTGCATTGCTGCCGTAGCCGTCCTGTTGATCTCTGGGAGCGGGGTGGGCTGTCGCCAGACGGCCACGGCTCCGTCCGCGCCGCCGCCGGCCCCGAACGCCCTGGTGCCCACGATCCCCGTTCCCGACACTGCCGCGACGCCGGCGAACACCGAGGGGCCGGAGGGCGCAGCCAACGCCGACATCTCCCCGGAGGCGGCGACCGACGCCGCGTTGCCGGGGGCGGAGCAGGCCACGAGCCCGCAGCCCGGGGAGTCGGGTGCGGCGCCCTGGCAGTCTGACCTGCAGGCCTTCCGCGACGCGGTCGCCGGCGCCCTCGAAGACGTACCCGGCCCGACCAACCCGGAGACCGCGCGCAACGACCAACGCGGGACCGACGCCCTGAAGGGCTTCACCGGCCGTACCGTGTGCTGGACCATGAGCTTCTCCGGCTACGGCCAGTCCGGGAGCCTCAACTTTGCGGAGTCCTTCCCGGCGGGTCAGCGCCGCACCTATAAGGGCTCGACGCAGGACTTCACCCGTCTGGCGATCACCTCGGCCCCGAACGCAGCCGGCGCCTGGACACTCATGCGACAAAACGGCATCGTCCACATGCAGGGCGAGATCACCACGATCACCGCCGACTCCCGCTGGAACAAGGACCATACGTTCGCCGGTTGGCTCCCCCAGGTCACGATCGAGAATGCCCGGCCGGTGGCACCCGAGTGAGGGCTGCCGCCTGAGCCCGCCGGCGCAATCCCACTGCGGCCTCGCAGCCGCCCTCCCAGGAGGCGAGTGCAGACATGATTGGTTGCTCCGAGTTCTGCGGCTACTATGACTGGACGTTCGAGTGGTTGCGGCGCACCGGCGGAGAAGAGGCTGTCCGCAAGTACTGGCTGGAGGCCATCTCACGCGACTCCCAGACCCATGCCCGGGAGTTGATCATCGGGGGCGGGATTGCCGGCATGATCACCTACTGGGGCCACACGCTGGCGGAGGAGGAGGCGGGCTACGTGTGCACCTGCAACCAGGGAGCGGGTGACGCGGGTTCGGTAGATCAGGCCAGCGCCCCCGACACGCCCCCCTACTACCGCATCGACATGTTTGCGTGCCCCTCCAAGGGGTACAACATGCAGCACGGGTTCGCCTACTACCATGACTACTGCAACCACTGCATGGGGTGGATCAAGGCGATCATGGATGAGGCGGGGTTTGTGATCCATCACGACCACAACCACGCGGGGGCGTGCTGGTGGGAGATCCGGCCGGCCGACGACGACCCGGGACCGTCGGCGCCGGGCGAGCTCGCGACACAGGCCGATGTCCGCCTCCGGCCGGACTACGCGACCGGGAACCACGACACCTGGCTGGCGAGCATGCCGGTCCCCGCCGACGAGTGAGCGCCCTCGCACCGGCCACACGCAACGACGGCGACGCCCCGCGGGGCGTCGCCGTCTGTGTTTGTGGCTG